>JBCAXI010000084.1:0-9877 GCA_038534175.1 Planctomycetota bacterium
GTCGAGGGCATCGCCGGCCCGGGTGGGCTGCTCACCCGTCCGCCGTTCAACCTTGACGCCGACGACCTGGCGCCCTGACGGATCCGCCCGGCGGCCCGCTGGTATGGTCTAGCAATGCTGAAGCTCCTGGCGCCGCTGCTCGTGCTGTTCGTCGTGGCCGCGGGCGTGGCGTTGACCGATCGCCCGCCCCCGCGCGCCGATTTCACGTTCATCAACCGCGGCGACGTCAACACCCTCGATCTGCAGCGGATGAGCTTCCTGCAGGACCTCCGCGTCGCGCGGCTGCTCTACGAGGGGCTCGTCCAGAACGATATCTTCACCCCGGGCTTCGACATCATCCCGGGCGTCGCCGAGTCATGGGAGATGAGCGAGGACGGCACGACCTACACGTTCAACCTGCGCGACGACGCGCTGTGGTCGAACGGCGAGCCCGTGCTCGCGAGCCACTTCGTCTACTCCTGGCGACGCGCCATTTTGCCCGACACCGCGGCCGACTACGCCAAGCTGTTCCTGAACATCGAGGGATCGCAGGCGTTCTACGACTGGCGGACCGAGCGGCTCGCGTCGTTCAAGGAGGGCGACGACGCCGAGGCGCTCTGGGCCGAGACGCTCGCGAAGTTCGACGAGTTGGTCGGCCTGGAAACGCCCGACGAGCGGACGCTGGTGGTGCGGCTCAAGCGCCCGCTGCCGTACTTCTTGGACTTGTGCGCGTTCGCGGTGTTCTACCCGGTGTACCCGCCGCTGGTCTCGCAGTACGAGCGCCCGGATCCGAAGACCGGTCGCCTCGACAGCCAGCGGGGCTGGACAAAGCCCGACGTGCTCATCTCGAACGGGCCGTTCGTGCTCACCGAGTGGAAGTTCAAGCGATCGATGCGGATGGAGGCCAACGAGCAGTGGTGGAACCGCGAGAGCCTCGCGATCGAGTCGATCGAGATCCCGTCGGTAACAGACCCAAACATGCAGGTGCTGGCGTTCCGCTCGGGCGCGGTGGACTGGGTGAGCGACCTGACGCCCCCATACCGCTCGGAGATCATCGCCGATAAGCGGGCGTTCTACGCCGAGCACGCCGACGAGATCGAGCGACTCAAGGCCGAGGGGTGGGACCCGCTGGAGATCGATCGGCGCCTGCCCCGAGACGAGCGCAACTTCGTGCAGATGTGGCCGATCTTCGGCACGTACTTCTACAACTTCAACTGCTCGGAGACGCTGCCGGACGGCCGCCCGAACCCACTCCGTGACGCGCGGGTCCGTCGCGCGTTCGCGATGGTCATCGACAAGCGCACCATCGTGGAGGACGTGCGACGCCTGGGCGAGCCGGTCGCGAACCTGCTCATCCCGCCCGGCTCGATCGGCGGGTACACCTCGCCCTCGCCCATGCGGTCGGTCTCACTCGCAGCGAACGAGGCGGAGCGCGAGTCGATCTACGAGGAGGCCCGCGCGCTCCTCCGCGAGGCGGGGTACAGCGACCCGAGGCAGATCGGCGCGGTCCAGATCCTCTTCAACAAGGACGCGGGGCACGACCTCGTCGCCCAGTCGATCGCGAAGGACTGGCAGCGGGCGCTCGGCGTCGAGGTCTCGCTCATCACCAAAGAGGTCAAGATCTACCGCGAGGACCTCAAGCAGCACGACTACATGACCGCCCGCGCCGGCTGGTACGGGGACTATGGCGATCCCACCACGTTCCTCGATCTCTCCAAGACAGGCGATGGCAATAACGATCGCAACTACTCAAATCCCGCCTTCGACGACCTGCTGAACCGCGCGGCCGACGAGCTCGATCCCGAGCGACGCATGGCGCTGCTGACCGAGGCCGAGGCGCTGATCATGCACGAGGTCCCCATCGTGCCGCTGTTCTACTACACGACGCTCTACCAGAGCGACCCCACGCGGTTCACGGGCATCACCCCGCACCCCCGGACGAACCAGAACCTCTATCTCGTCGACATCCTGGGCGACGGCAAAGGAACCGACGAGATCAAACGAATGCCCAGAAGTGACTCGCACGGCACACGCTCGCCCAACGCCCCCACTGCCCCCACCCCCCCCACCACGGACACCGCGGGGGACGCCTCGTGACCGGCCTCATCATCCGACGCTTGCTGCAGATGCCGATCATTTTGTTGATGATCTACACGATCACGCTGGCGCTGGCGTGGGGCATTCCGGGGAATCCGCTCGAGAACGACGAGGGCCGGCGTCCGCCGCCGGAGGTCGCCGAGCAGATGCTCAAGCAGTACAACCTCGACAGCTTCCCGTCGTTTTATGGTTCGTATCTCTACAACGCGACGGGCCTGCGTTGGCTGTCGGACACGCTCACGGGCCGGGCCGCGGCGGCCGCCGAGACCGCGCAGGCCGAGGGGCTCGCGGCGCCGGCGCGCTACGTGTTCGACCTGGGCCCGTCGCTGCAATACGACGACTGGCGCGTGAACGAGATCCTCGCCGGCTCGCTTCCGGTGAGCGTCATGCTGGGCCTGACCGCGATCTTGCTGGCGCTGCTGATCGGCGTGGTCGCGGGCGTGGTGGGCGCGGTCAAGCCCAACTCCCCGGCCGACCTGGCGACGCTCGTCATCGCGCTGCTCGGGATCAGCCTGCCGAACTTCGTGATTGGCACGGTGCTGCTGCTGGTCTTCGGCGTGTGGCTGGGCATCGCGCCGGTGGGCGAGTGGGGCCCGACGGGCGCCATCCTGCCCTCGCTCACGCTCAGCCTGCCGTTCGCGGCCTACATCGCACGGCTCACACGCATGGGCATGCTCGATGCGCTCACCGCCGACTACGTGCGCACCGCCCGAGCCAAGGGCGTGAGCGAGCGGGCCGTGCTCATCCGGCACGCGCTCAAGAACGCCTTCCTGCCCGTGCTGAGCTACCTCGGACCGGCCGCCGCGTACGCGATGACCGGCTCGTTCGTCGTCGAGCAAGTGTTTAACGTGCCAGGTATTGGCCAGCACTTCGTCAACGGCGTGCTGAACAAGGACCTCTTCCTCATCATGGGCGTGGTCCTGGTCTTCGCCGCGATGCTCGTGCTCCTCAACCTGCTCGTGGACGTGCTGTACCGCTGGGTCGATCCGCGGATCGAGCAATAGAGAACAGCGAGTCACGCAGCGAGTGAGTCAGGGGCTACGCCTGTGGCGTCAACGTCGCGCCGTCCTTGATGTCGAAGCTGACGAAGGCGCCATCCTCGAAGTCGGCAGCGTTCTGGTTGGGCGCGGTGAGCGTGCAGTGGATCGGGAAGCCCGCATCGACGACGAGCACGTTCTTCGCGTCGTCGCGCCCGACGACCGAGCCCTGCACCCGACGCGGGCGCCCGAAGACCGGCTCGGTGTAGCGCCCGCCGGTGGTGACGACATCAACCCGCCGGGCCTCGGCGTGGATCGTGCCGAGGATCCGCTTGCCGACGGCCGACGTGATCTCATCGATCGGCCGAAGATGGATCTGGTAGTTGGTGTTGGGGAAGGTCAGGACGACCTTCGCCTGTTGGTTGGGCGTCTCGGGATGGTGCTCGGCGAGCACGCCGCGAGCGAGCACGGGGTCGATCTTGGTCGTCGGGGCAGGATGCAGCATGCACAGAGAATAGGTGCGTCGGCCCGGCAGTGGATGACGCCGGGTTGACGTGGTCTGATCGAGCTTGGCTCGTTTCATCTCGTCGGAGCGGATGCGGGAGACCCTGTATCTCGGCTCCGAGTATCTTGGCTCCGAGGAAGGAATCAGATCATGACCAGCCGTTCCGTCACCTGCCTCGCACTCGCCGGCATCGCGTCGGCCGCCTCCGCGAGTCTCATCACCACGTCCGCGAACCAGAGCATCCGAGCCTCGGCGACCGCGGAAGATCGGTTTCAGGGCGTGCCCGATCCCAACAGCTCGGACGAGGATGAGGCCTTCAACGGCAACAGTGCGATCTCGGGCCCCTTCAACGCCTCCGTGGTCGCGACCGCCGATACGACGGAGCAGCTCGTCCAAACAACCGCGACGCTCAGCAGCCTCATCACGCCCACGCACATCGAGGGCACCGGCTCGATCGGCTACGAGGCCGACGTGCAGGGCGGGAGCATGTCGTTCGCGACCGCGGGCGGCGACAGCATGTTCATCCTCGAATTCGTGATCGAGACCGCGACCGAGGTCGAGTTCATCGCAGCCATCGACCGCTCCGAAATGACGGGCGTCTCGCTGTTCGGGCCGAGTGTGTTCGTGGGCATCGGCGAGCAGGGCCCATCGACCATGCCGGGCACCACGATCTCGTACACCGGGATCCTGCAACCGGGGGCGTACCTCATCAACGCCATCACGTTGCGCTTCGGCGCCGAACAGGGCGTGATCGGGAACACCCTCCCCGCCGGTGTCACCTCGGACAAGCAGGAGTGGTCGTTCTCACTGCGTGTGATTCCGGCGCCCGCGACCGCGGCGCCGCTGCTTGGCCTGGGCCTATTCGCCCGGCGCCGACGCTAAACGCCCGCCCGCGCCGGCGCCATCTCGAGGAAGTTCTGCAGCAGCAGCGGCCCCTCGCGCGTGAGGAAGCTCTCGGGGTGGAACTGCACGCCCTCCAGCGGCGCCTTGTTCGCGTCGGCCCACACACGCCGAAGACCCATCACGACCTCGAGCTGGCTGTTGCCATCGGGGCCGCCGATCGTGTCGATCGAGGTCGCGCTGACCTCCCAGCCGTCCTGGCCCGGGTTGGGCGTTGGAGGGACGGTGTCGCGCCGCACGACGAGGGAGTGGTAGCGCGTCGCGGTGAACGGGTTGGAGAGGTTCTTGAACACGCCGCGCCCGTCGTGCTTCACTGGCGATGTCTTGCCATGCATGATGACCGGGTGTCGGTCGACGACCATGCCGTCGCCCGCGCCCATGCACTGGTGACCAAGACAGACGCCCAGCACGGGCACGCGCCCGGCGAACCGCTCGATCATGGCGCCGCTCACGCCCGCCTCGTTCGGCGTGCAGGGGCCGGGGCTGATGATGATGTGCGTGGGCCCGGCGCCGCCGCCGAGCGCCTCGGCCTCGTCGGGTGTGATCTTGTCGTTTCGCACGACGACCAGATCGCGGTCGGGCGCGAGCGAGGGGTCGATCTCGCCCAGCCGCTGGACAAGGTTCCAGGTGAAGCTGTCGTAGTTGTCGATGAGGAGAATCACGCGGCAAGGGTAGCGCGATAGGCTGGCCGCGAGGATCTTCCCGCCGACGCCGAGACGCGATGGAGCCCCACAATGAAGGCCAACCCAACGCCCGAGCACGAGTGGCTGATGCAGATGGTGGGCGAGTGGACCAGCCGCTCGACGTGCCAGATGCCCGACGGCAGCACCAACACCAGCGAGGGCCGCGAGACCGTCCGCGCGGTCGGCGAGGTCTGGGTCGTGGGCGAGGGCGAGACCGTCATCGAGGGCGCCCGTGTCACGAGCGTCATCACGCTCGGCTACGACCCGGCGATGGGCCGGTACGTCGGCTCGTGGATCGGCTCGCCGATGACGACCTTCGTGTCGTACGAGGGCGTGCGCGCCGCGAGCGGCGCCCTGCCGCTCGATTGCACAGCGCCCGACCTCGAGGACCCCACCAAACGCTCGGCCTATCAGGACATCATCGAGATCCGCGGACCGGACGAGCGGGCAATGATCTCGCAGATCCAGAACGCCGACGGCACGTGGACTCTGTTTATGGAGGCGGTGTATCGGCGGGTGAGACAGCCTCTGACCAGTTGCTGATAGACTGGAGCGCTTGATGGACTTTGCGCAGTTCTTAGATGAATGGCGGCAGATCGAGCTTTATCCCGGAGCTCAACTCAAGAGTGTAGCACATTCTCCAGGAAGTCTTGCCATGGAGTTCTTAGCTGCTTTCTGGCCACCCGAACGTGATCGCAAGATGGCAATAACAGCGGTTCGTGTTAAAGATTGGCTGTTCAAGCCAGACCACGCCCTCCTTGAAGGAACCAACCCGCTCGAACTCATCACGGACGATCATAAACTCAGCCGGGAATACCTGGAGTCACTCGATTGCGAGGGCGATCGCGAGATTTACCCCGAACGCGTCGTAATGCTCCGGCACGGTTTGTGCTACGTGATCGCCGAACACTTTGAGGCGGAGTGGATCATGGAGCCCACGGGTGATTCGTCAACCGGCAAGCCGCCGACCAGTGCCCCAGGCGCGCGGTAGACCAACGCTTAACGAGCGAATCGCGATTCCCTTGCCGACTCCGATTGCTGACGCCAGCAGGTTCACGGACATCCGCCTGACCACTCACTCAGATAGCACGAGAAGTCGGAGAGGTTCACGCCGTCGCCGCCGCCGATGTTGGGCAGGCAGGCACCTGTGAGCGTGATGTCGGCGCCTGGCGACTGGGCCGACCACAGCGAGAGGTAGAACGAGAAATCGGAGAGCGTGACGGCGCCGTCGGGCTCGCCGTTCGACGTGCCATCGGTGGTGACATCCGCGGGCGAGCACGCGAGGCCAGCGCAGGCCGCGGCGAGATGCTCGGGGCGGAGCATCTGGAGCGTCTGACGCATGCGATCGATCTGATCGGGCGTGAAGTCCCGCATACACGCGGCGGTGTAGTTCATGATGTTGGTCGCGGGCGGGTCAAACGCGCTCGAGCCGCAGCGCGGCGGCGCCGAACCGGTCCAGGCGCAATTGGAGTACTGGAAGACGCCCGGATCGGCCGGCGTGTCGCAGACCAGATCACCCGCGAACGCGCAATTGGAGCCGTTGGGGCACTCGGCGCCGAACACCGTCTCGAACGTGTGGTACAGATCGAAGTAATGGCCAACCTCGTGCGCTAGCACGCCGACCCAGGGCGACTCGGTCGCGGTCCGGTTACTCATCACGATGCCCTGGACCTCAGAAAAGGACAGGCTCGCGGCGCCGAGGATCTCGCCGAACGGCTCGATCGCGAGCACCGGCACGTAGTACACGTTCATCGCGGAGGGCTCTGGATTGATCGCGCGCAACGCATCGATGCGCGCACTCGAGTTGGTCTGCGTGTAGAACAGATCGCTGTCGATGAACCGCGTCGGGCCCACGACACAGAACCGCATTTGCGCTGGGGCAAAGAGCTCGTTCAATCGGTTCCGTTCGTCCTCGAGCTCGACCGCCGACAGCCCACCCACGCCGACGCTGGTGCGCACGACATGAAACTGCGTGCGCACAAACAGCTCACCACCACGTTCGGCGCCTCGGGCGACGCTCGGGCCGTATTTCTCAAGCAAGTGATCGAAGTACGCCGACCGCACGATCTCGTTCGCCATCGCATCGCCATGGCACGGCGGCGTACGCCCATCAGGCACCAACAGCAGCCAAGCGAACGAACAGATAGCAGCCTCGATCATCTCGGCCTCCCCGACCCGCGCACACGCCGATCGGTGTGCGTTCTGCTCAGCCTGCCATGCTACTGGACACCCGAGCGCGTTGGAACAGGTCTTGTTCGGATTCAGTTCCGCCCCGTGCGGCGGTCGGACGCGACCGATCATCGATGCATCCTCCGAGCCGTGCCGGGCGTATCCGAACAGTCGTGCTGTGGCGCCATCGAGAGACCTGGCTGTTCGACTCGCCGATCGTGAAGATCGGACTGCTTGAGGTGCCTCCCGCCTCGGACGCTTGGCGCGTCGATTGCGTCACGCCCGAACGCCCGCAGATCGCGTTTCCCACGCGCTCGATCCGGACGTCGCTGATCGGCGTGCCGGCCCGACGCGCCGACCGAGTCATCACGCCGATGCACGCGATGCTGTCGAGCCGCGGTTGGCACTATCGCCGGACGCTGATCGATGACCGCGGCGAGCGTTCCGGCGTGTTTCAGTTCTCGGACGAGACCCTCGCCGAGGCGTACGGGGGGCTGACCCGTCGATTCGAGGCGGGCGTCGCGACGATCGAGCCGCGGCTGTTCGCGCTGCAGCAGCGACTTGTGCGGACGCTCCTCGCCGAGCCTCGTCGCGAGCCATTGTGGGTCGAGGAGCACGCGGTGTCCGTGCTTCGCGCGTGCGCACGATCGGACGGCTCGGACGGCTCCGTGCGATCGATGGACCGTCGGCGAGCGACGACGCTGGACGCGCACGCCGAGGCGGTGCGCGAGGCGTGGCGCTTCATGCACGAACACTTGAGCACGCCGATCTCGCTCGCCGACGTGGGGCGCGCCGTGCACCAGTCGCCCGCGCACTTCGCACGCGTGTTTCGATCGATGACCGGGGAGACGATCGCGCGGTCGTTCTTGCAACTGCGTCTGCGCCGTGCGTTGATCGACGTGCTGGACACGCGCGACGAGCTATGGTCGATCGCGCGCCGCTGGGGCTTCGCGGATCTTGCCCAGTTCTCCAAGGCCTTCCGCGCGGCCTTCGGCGAGCCGCCATCGGCGGTTCGCCGCGGCCTCAGAGCCCGCGCCGGGCAAGTGCGCACGATCTGACAAATCCGACTCCCGATCACCTCGTACCACCAGGGATGCCCGGGTGGGGCGATACAACGGGAGATTGCAGATGTTCGCAAGACGCTTGTTTCTGATCGCGATCCTTGGCGCCGCGACGGTCGCGGCGACCACCAGAGCCTCCAATCAAGTCCTGCTGGTCACCGACAGCGCGCAGGACACGGTGCGGCGATACGACCTCAACGGCAACTACCTCGGGACGGTCTTCGATTCCGGCGCCGGCGGCGTGAACCAGCCGCTCGGGCTGACCATCGCGCCCGACGGCTCACTTCTAGTCTCGGGCGACCTGTCGAGAAAGGTCCATCGCTATGACCTCACCACGGGCGCCTCGCTCGGCGTCTTCGCGGAGACGCCGCAGATGGTCGGCCCGGCGGGCATGACCTTTCACAACGGCGCGCTCTGGGTCTCCGACGGGCGCACGGGTCGCGTCTTCCGGTTCGACGAGGACACCGGCGCCGACCTCGGACCGTTTCTCTCCGGCATGGCCGTGCCCGAGGCGGTGATCTTCGATGACAACGGCAAGGTGATCGTGGGCGACTGGCTTCGGAGTGAGTTCCGAATCTACGACGAGGCCACCGGCGCGTTCGAGGGCTTCGTGACACGCGGCAATGGACTGAATCGTCCGCTGCACGCGGAGCTGTCCGAGGATGGATCGTCGCTGCTCGCTGTCAACTTCTTCGGCAACACGCTCACCGAGCACGATGTCGAGACCGGTGACCTGCTGCGGTCGGTTGATCTCCGCGCCAACGGCTCGCCCATGTCGGGACCGGTCGATTGGATCGCGCTCAACGACGGCACGTACATCGTCAGCAGCACCAACAACGGCTTGCTGCTGCGGTACGACGCCGACTGGATCTACACCGGCATCTTCGCGCAGGGCAACGCCACGCGCGCGGGGGCGATGGTGCTGGTGCCCTCGCCAGGACTTGGAATGGTCGCCGCGTTTGGCGGTGTCTGGGCGACACGTCGACGGACGCGACCCGTAAGCACGCGTTCGTGACAACTCGTTGGACGAGGATCTCTCCGCTATCTACCGGCGAGCTGTCGCTGAGCACGCGTGCCAGCGCCACTCGCCCGGGGCGGCTCGCCTCTGGGGATGCATCGATCTCAGCCCGGCTCGGACACGATCGAGTGCACCTCATTCATGAGCGCCATGAGCCCCGAGGGGCGTTCGCGGGCGGTCCGACCCCATGTGTTCGTGCCCATCGCGATGACGAGCCCGGACTCGGGGTACACGCGCAGGTGCGACCAAGATCCCGGGTTTGAGCCGTTAATGCGTAGCTCGGGCTCGGCGCCGTCGGTGATGACGAACCAGCCGTGGCTCCAGCCGGTCGGTCGCGCGTCGCGCGTGGCCTGCGAGACCATGAGTGTGTCGAGCGTCTCGGCGTCGAGCAGCGAGCCATCGAGCAGCGCGAGGCCCAATCGCGCCAGATCGTCTGTCGTCGAGAGGTAGTGGCCGCCGGCGGCGTTGTAGGTGTAGTCGAAGGGCGG
>JBCAXI010000085.1:0-9805 GCA_038534175.1 Planctomycetota bacterium
CATCTGCGGCACCGACCGGCACATCTGGGAGTGGGACGAGTGGGCCGCGAGCCGCATCCCCGTCGGCATCGTCACCGGTCATGAGTTCGTCGGCGTGATCGAGGCGATCGGCGAGGCGGTGACCAAGTACCACGTCGGGCAGCGCGTCAGCGCCGAGGGCCACCTCACCGCGGGGCGCGACTACCTGAGCCTGACGGGCAACAAGCACATCGCCAGCGACGTGCACATCTTCGGTGTCGACAGCGACGGCATCTTCGCCGACTACGCCGCGATCCACGAGGACAACGTCTGGGACGTCCACGCCGACGTGCCCGACAAGTACGCCGCGATCTATGACCCCCTGGGCAACGCGGTGCACACGGTCATGGCCGCCAACGTGAGCGCGAAGACGGTGCTCGTCAGCGGCACGGGCATCATCGGGCTGATGGCGGTGACGGTCGCCAAGGCCGCGGGCGCGAGCCGGATCTATTGCACCGACATCAACCCGCCGCGGCTCGAACTGGCCAAGAAGCTCGGTGCCCACAAATGCTACGACGTGCGGGCGGGCGACGACTGGATCGAGGACCTGAAGCGCGAGAACCGCGGCCTGGGCGTCGATTGCCTGCTGGAGATGTCGGGCGCGCCCATGGCGATGGACCAGGGCTTCCGCGCGCTGCGCCCGGGCGGTGTGGCCGCGCTGCTGGGGCTGCCTGCGAAGTCGGTGCAGTTCGACTTCAACGAGCACATCATCTTCAAGGGCTGCACCGTGCGCGGCATCAACGGGCGGAAGATGTGGGAGACCTGGTACCAGGTCGAGGAGCTGATCCGCTTCGGCGGCGTCGAGCTCGACGACATCATCACGCACGAGTTCGCCTTCGATGACTACGAGAAGGCGTTCGAGACGATGATGAGCGGGGAGGGGATCAAGGTGCTGTTGGATATGACGCGGTGAGTATTGACGCCGACATCGCTGTCTGTGCTGACTGCGGCTATGACCTTGCTGATATCGATTTCAGCACGGATTGGGCCTGTCCCGAGTGCGGTGGGCGCGCCAGCCGCTCTCGCGATCTGACCGGCGCCGAGCTCGTGGATGCATGGGTACGCGGCTTCGTCGGCTCTCTGAGTGTGGCGGTTGCGATCGGGATCGCCCTGTTGTTCGCGAAAGCCGCGTGCGGGGCGTGCGGGCTGTACACGGTTGGGAATGTGGATGTGGATTCCATATTGCTGTGGTGCGGCGTGGCCTTATTTCTGGTTGTGCTGCCGTGCTGCATGGTGTGGTGTGGCCTCGGCTTCGCGGGTGGCTTGCCACGCGCCGCGCGTTCCAAGCGGAAGCGCACGCGGCGGATCTTGATCGGCAGCGTTGCGGCCTCGATTGCCATGGTCCCGATGTGGGCGTTCTTTGCGATCATTGTTCTGGTCTTTGTGCTCGCGTCCAATGAATCGCGGTGACCCAACAATTTCGGACTCCGCGGCCTGAGCGAAGCGAAGGCCACGACCATGCACCCCACGCCTACCCGCGTGGCCTTCCGCCCTCCGGGCTCCAGACCACGGCACCCCAGCCTGAGATCACGTACCGCGGCTTGTTAGTTGTTCAACATGCAGCAACTCGGCTTGCCGCAGCCCATCGCCGGGTCGGGAGCGGCCGAGCCGTGGGCGAAGCTCAGGCTGATGAGCCGCTCGACCGGCGCTTCAGATGGCGTGTCGCCCGGGTCGAGCTCGCCCAGTTTGCACAGCTCGCCCCAGGTGTCGGGGTTGGCGCTCATGGGGTGGCGCACCTCGAGGGTTCGGCCGTTGGTCTCGCAGCGGTACTCGTATGTGGGCATCGGGCCTGCACCTCCTTAGATGGGCCTCTCGGCGGGGCGGGTGGTGGGGGGGTGGCCCGTGGCCCGGCGACGCATCCGATCGGCGTTGGGGAACGATACCCGCCCGGGGCGTCCCGCCCTCGGGAGAAGGCCATGACCCTGCGTAAGTCTCGGAGCATCACCGCCTGTGCCGCCGCTGTGTTTCTGGTGGGCATCGCGATCGGGCACCTCTTCGCGGCCTGAGCCCGCGGCACGTTGCATCTGAGCGGGCCGACCTCGGTATCGTTCGCCGATGGCGATGATCCGATGCTTGATGCTGGCTGTGTGCGTGCTGTGCGTGACCCTGCTTGGCCTGGCGCCGAGCGACGAAGCGGTCCCCCATCTGCGGCGGTTGCATGCGAACGTCTACACGGGTGGCCAGCCCGTTGGGCATGACGCGTTCGCGGCGCTCAATGAGTTGGGCGTGCGCACGATCATCAGCGTCGATGGCGCCCGGCCTGACGTCGAGATGGCGCGGCGTTTCAACATGCGATACCACCACATCCCGCAGTCGTACCACGCGTTGCCGATCGAGGACCAGATCCGCATCGCCGAGGCGATCTGGCGGTCGGATCGGGCCGGGGTGTACGTGCACTGCCACCACGGGAAGCACCGCGCGCCCGCCGCGGCCGCGGCGGCGCTCGTGCGTCTCGAGCGGCTGACGCCCGACCAGGCGATCGAGTCAATGCGCACCGCCGGCACGAGCGGGCACTACCAGGGCCTGTACGAGAGCGTGCGGCTCGCCACGCCGGTGGACGACGAGACGCTCGCCGCCGCCGAGGACATCCCGGAGATCGCGCGCGTGCCCGATCTGGTCGCCGCGATGGCCGAGATCGATCGGCGCTTCGAGCACGTGCTCGCGAGTCGCCGGGCGGGCTGGAAGGCGCCGACGAATCACCCGGATTTGATTCCCGCGGCCGAGGCGGCGCGGATGGCCGAGTTGTTTCGCGAGCTCAAAGAGCGACGCGAGGAGATCGGCGACCCGCGGTCGATCGCCGCCGACGACGAGGCCGCGGCGTCGAAGTCGCGGCACTACTGGCGGCTGATGGACCGCGCGATCGAGCGCGCCGCGTCGCTCGAGTCGGCGATGACGAGCGATGCCTTTGACGCGGCCACGGCGGGCGAGGCGTTGGACGCGCTCGGTGCGGCCTGCTTTACCTGCCACATGAGCTTCCAGAGCTGATCCTGCAAGACTCGGTCGCTGCGCCTGGAGCTCGGCAGATGGGCGTCAACGCAGCTCGATGATCCAGGCCGATCGCGCGGCGAGTTGTGGCATTGGCTTGGCCGCGTCGCCCGCGAGCGGCTCGCCCGTCAGCACGTCGTCGCCGATCGCGCCCTCGAGGCCGAGGTCGTAGCCACTCACGGGGTCGTCGCTCAGGTTGAACAGGCAGAGCAGGCGTTGGCTGTCGTTGGAGCGCACGAACGCGAGCAGCGACTCGTGTCCGGTGTCGATCACCTCGAGCTCGCCGGTGCGCAGGGCCTCGTGCGCGTGGCGCGCCTGGATGAGTCGGCGGTAGTGGCTGAGCATGGAGTGGGGGTCGTCGAGCTGCATCGCGACGTTGATTGTTTCGGCGTCGGGCTGAGCGGCCTTCCAGGGCTCCTCGGCCATGGTGAAACCCACGCCGGCGCCGTGACGCGAGGGCGCCTGCCACTGCATCGGCGTGCGCAGGTTGGGGTCTGGCTTGTCGGCGGTCATGCCGATCTCCTCGCCGTAGTAGATGAACGGCACGCCCGGCAGGCAGAGTTGGATGGCGGCGGCGAGCTTGGCCCCGACACGATCGCCACCGAGCTCATGGAGCGTGCGCGGCTGGTCGTGGTTGCGTAAGAAGGTCGCGTACATCCCGAGCGGGTACTTCTCGTCGAGCAGAGCGAGCTGGTCAATCATTGGCTGCGCCCGGCGCTCGCGCACCGCGTCGATCAGTCGGTAGCACACGTCAAACTCGAAGCCCACATCCATCTGATCGCCCACGTACCGCGAGACGGCGTCGGAGTCGGCCCAGACCTCGCCGACGGTGAAGCACCGCTGGTCAATGGACTTGGTGAAGGCCCAGAATCGGCGGAGCCAGGCGTGCGTCTCGGGCGTGTTCTCCTGGATCTGTCCGTCCTCGATGAGGTGGCGGATCGCGTCGAGCCGGAAGCCGGCGACGCCCATCTCCTCCATCCAGAAGCGCGTGATGTCGAAGACCTCGCGCGTGGTGGCCTCGTGGCGCATGTTGAGGTCGGGCATGCCGTGCCAGAACAGTCCGAAGTAGTGCGAGCCGTCGTCCGCCTGGCTCTCGTGCCAGACGTCCTGCCCCCACGCGCCCTTCCAGCCCGGGTGCGCGTCCTGCCAGACATACCAATCGCGGAACGGGCTACTTGGATCCTGCGCGGCCTGGAACCACTCGTGGTCGCTCGAGCTGTGGTTAATCACAAAGTCGATGACGACGCGAATGCCGCGGCGTTCGCACTCGCGCACCAGGCGCTTGAAGTCCTCGTTCGTGCCGTACTCGTCGTCGATCGCGCGGTAGTCGACCGTGTCGTATCCGTGGTAGGAGGGCGACTGCATGATGGGCATGAGCCAGAGCGCGGTGACGCCGAGATCGGTGTCGGTGCTGGGGTCGCCGTCATTGAGATAGTCGAGCCGCTCGATGAGGCCGGCGAGATCACCGACACCATCGTTGGCGAGGGGGCCTTCGCTCGAGTCGCCGAAGGACCGCACGAAGATCTCGTAGAACACGGCGTCCTGCCACCACCCGTCGAGGTGGTCGCGGTAGTTGGCACCGAAGCGCTCGGCGGCCGGTGCGGGGCGGCCGTCCTCCGAGGCCCTTGCGTCCTCATTGAGTGTGGCCTGGCCGAGCGTGAGGGAGGCCGCGAGCGAGAGCGTGAGAAGATGCTGCATCATGCGCACAGCGTATCGCTGGCGCCGCGGCTTCAGGTGTCGTCACGCCCGTCATCACGCAACGATTCGGTAATCGACACCTCCTGCAGCCGCACCGACGCCTCGTCGAGCGTCTGCTTCGCCCGGGCGAAGGCGTCGGGGTCCACCGACGCCCAGTCGCCCTCGGCCTCGGCGATCACGAGGCCCAGCGCCCGCGCGAGCCGCTCGAGCTCGGCCCGGTAGTCGGCGTCGAGCGCGTGGGCGTGCCGCTCGAGACGCTCGGTGATCCACTTGAGGTCGAGCTTGCTGTTGGTGATCAGATCGGCGATGCGGTGCCGGGTCATGTCCTCGCGGGCGTGCTCGATGGACTCGGCCTCCATGCGATCGACCTCCTCGCGGGTGAGCCCGTGGTTGGGCACGATCTGCACGCTGGTGCGCTTGCCGCTTCGGCGTTCGGTCGCTGAGACGTTGAGCACGCCGTTGGCGTCGACGAGCAGCTCGACCTCGACCTGCGGCACGCCCGCGGGCATCGGCGGCAGGCCACGCAGGTGGAAGGCTCCGAGCGATCGGCAGTCCGCCGCCATCTCGCGCTCGCCCTGCAAGACGTCGAGCTCGATCGAGACCTGGCCGTCGACGCTGGTCGAGAACATCTCGGTGGCGCGCGCCGGCACGGGCGCGTTGCGCATGATCAGCTTGGCCATCGCGCCGCCCACGGTCTTGATGCCCAGCGAGAGCGGGATCACGTCGAGCAGCAACGAGCCCTTGACCGACCCGGCGAGGATGCCCGCCTGCACCGCGGCGCCGAGCGCGACCACGCGATCGGGGTCGAGCGCCGTGTACGGCTCGATGCCGAATCGCTCGGCGACCCGCCGACGCACGAGTGGGATCCGTGTTGAGCCGCCCACCAGCACCACCGCGTCGACGCCACCCTCGGGCAGATCGCGCTTCGCGTCGCGCAGCGCCCGGTCGCACGCCGCGATCGTGCGCTCGACCCACGGCGCCATGATCGCCTCGAGCTCCTCGCGCGTGATCGTTCGGTCGTAGGTCTTGTCCTCGTTGAGCCGGATCTGCACCTGGGCGGTCTCGTGATCGCTGAGACGGTGCTTGACGTTCTCCGCGAACGACACCAGGGCCCGACGCGTCTCGGGCGGGAACGCCGCGAGCGGGTCGGCGTCGCTCGCGTCCATGCCGAGGCGCTCGCGGATCTCTCGAACGAAGAGCGAGACGAGCGCGTGGTCGACGTCGTCGCCGCCGAGACGGGTGTCGCCCGCGGTCGAGAGCACCTGGAAGAACGCGGTCTCGCCCTCTTGCTCGGCGGGCGTGAGGCGGAGGATGGAGATGTCGAACGTGCCGCCGCCCAGGTCGTAGACCGCGATCGCACCGGCCTGCTTGTTTCGTGGCGCGTCTCGATCGAGCCCGAGCCCGTACGCGAGGGCTGCCGCGGTCGGCTCGTTGACGATGCGCACGACCTCAAGTCCCGCCAGCCGCCCGGCGTCGCGTGTCGCCTGGCGCTGGGCGTCGTCGAAGTAGGCGGGCACGGTGACCACCGCCCGGCGCACCTCGGTCCCCAGCGCCGCCTCGGCGCGGGCCTTGAGCTCGGTGAGGATGATCGCCGAGACCTCTTGCGGCGAGACGACGGTCACGCCGCTCGTGTCGCCATCGCGTCCGAACGGCAGCGCGATGCGCGCGGTCTCGTGGGCGCCCTCGACCAGCTCGTACGTGAGAAATCCCAGATCGCCCGCGGCGTCCCGCAGCGATCGGCCCATCAGACGCTTGGCGCTGCCAACCGTCGTGCGGGGGAAGTTGACCGCCTCGTCCTTGGCGGCCCACCCGATCACGCGGGAGCCGTCGGGCTCGAAACGCACGACCGAGGGCAGCAGCGCCGCCCCCTGGTCATCCGCCGCCAGCGTGCGTGGGCCGGCGTCGTCGCAGTACGCGACGAGCGAGTGGGTCGTGCCGAGGTCGATGCCGACAATGGGGTCCGCCATGTGAGACGATAGCGGTCTTTGGTGGCATGGCTCTCCGAGCCGTGTCTTCTGGACGTCCGCAATACACGGCTCAGAGAGCCATGCCACCGAAGCCATAGGCTGACGGTGTGCGTGAGCCGAGCGTGATCCTGAGGCTGCTGTCGGCCGGGGCGGTGCTCCCGCTGATCTGGGCGGGCGCGTTGCAGGTCGCCGCGGCGACGAGCGTGCTGGACGAGCGGGTCGTGCTCGCGGTTGAGTCGCTCATCATGCTGCCGATCGGGCTGGTGTGCGTCGTGGTCTGTGGGCTTTCGTGGCGGCGGGAGCGGGCTGGGCCGCGGTCTAAGTTCTGGACCGGTCTTCCGATCGCTGTGGGCGCGCTGCATGTCGCCTTTGTCGCTCTGGTACTTTGGCGGTCGGCGGCGGCCTTGGCGTGACCGCTTTAACGCGTTGCATCAGGCGGATGTGCGGAGCTCAATATGACGGACCACACGACCGCCAATGAAGTCGATAACGCGTCACTCGGAGACGGCAAGAAGGAAGAACTCGGGCCGCCCGCAGTGTGCGTTGCTTGCCGCAAGGAGATGGTCTACGAGGAGGACGTCGAATCGACCTGCCCGCACTGCGGCGAGGTGTGGAACCGCGAGGCCGTCAAGCAATTCAGCATCGAGGCCCTGAAGGTGCACGTCGCGATCGTGCTGGCTTGGTGCTCCCTCGCGGCGCTCGGGATCATGGCGTTGCTGCTCTGGGGGCTGTTCGAACTCGTGCGGGTTCACCCACGCTACGAGTGGTGGGTCACAACATCCCTGTTGTTCATGCCGTGGTCGTTCGGCTTGAGATGCTCAATTGTCTCGATGTCCTGGGGATGGCGGCGCGAGCCCAAGTATCCACGCATGTGGTCGAAGCGATCCCGCGGGTTTCTTTTGTGCCTCGCCTTCGCGGCGATCGCAGGGTTGGCCGTCAGCAACTTCTTCGCGATGCTCCAAGCCGCGCGGCCGTGATCGCCTCAGTCGCCGGTCACTCTCGCACCCATGCAAGCTCCGCCAGCCGATCGGCGAGCGCGATGCCCGCGGCGCCCGACGCGTCGTCCCGATCCGTGTAGAGCTGCAGGTAACGTCGCGTGTCGCCATACGCGGCGTAGACCGTCGTCACGCGTCGGTTCGCCGGCGCCCGGAACGTCGAGGTCGTGTCGATCAGGCCCGGGTGGCTCGGGTCGAGCAGCCCCGCGTCGCGCACGAGACGCCAGAGCTGGGCCATCTGGCGGCGCTCGAGCCGCCGGGTCAGCGGCGGGTAGGTCTCGGCGTCGGAGCCGGGACCGATCGAGGCCCGCAGCTCGCGGTTGGGCTCGACGATGTATCGGGCCGGGCGGAAGGGGCGGGGCAGGTCGGCGATGTCGGCCTCGTCGAACTCGGGGCCGAAGACCGTGACGGCTAGCGCGAAGTCCGCCGGCGGGCCGTCGAGGCGGTCGGGGGGGACGTCCACCGAGGCGCAGGCGCCAAGCAGCAGGCCGAGCAGGATCATGAGCGCACGGGTTGGCATTCGCGCGAGTCTAGGGAAGTGCCCTCATGGACCACGGCGCCGATCGGTCGGGCCCGATCGATGGCGCCTGACCGGTGCAGCGCCGATCCTCCTACCCTGTTCGGCCATGGATATCAGCCTGCGATGGATGAACGACTATCTCGAGCCGGGTGACGTGACCGCGGAGGAGGCCGAGCGCCTTCTGACCGACGCGGGCTTCCCGATCGAGGCGGTCACGCCGCTGGACGACGGCGACACGCTGCTCGACGTCGAGGTCACGAGCAACCGGGGCGATTGCCTCAGCCATGTCGGCGTGGCGCGAGAGGTCGCCGCCAGTCCGAGGGCGTCGAAGGTGCGCGCGCTGAGGGTCCCCCGCGGCGGTCGCGACGGCGCCGAGCCGATCCGCGCCGGCGGGCCGGTCGGGGAGCGCCTCACACTCGAGAACGCCACGCCGCACGTCTGCCCCCGTTTCACGGCCCAGGTCATTCGCGGGGTCAAGGTCGGCGCCAGCCCCGACTGGCTCGTGCAACGCCTTGAGTCGGTCGGGCAGCGATCGATCAACAACGTGGTGGACATCACCAACTGGCTCACGTTCGAGCTGGGGCACCCGTCTCATGTGTTCGACCTCGCCAAGCTGGCGGGGCACAAGCTCGTCGTGCGTTGGGCACGAGAGGGCGAGACGCTGGCCACGCTCGACGGCGAGCGGCGCACGCTCTGCCCCAAGTGTCTGGTGGTGGCGGACGCCGAGCGGGCGACATCGCTCGCGGGCGTGATCGGGGGGCTCGACAGCGAGGTGACGGACGCGACGGTGGACGTGGTGCTCGAGGTCGCGACGTGGGACCCGCGCACGGTGCGCGACCAGGCGCGGCGTCACAAGGTGCGCACCGACGCGAGCCATCGATTCGAGCGGATCGTGGACGCACGGATGCTTGAGTGGGCCGCGACGAGGGCCGCGGCGTTGCTGCTCGAGGTCGCGGGCGGAGAGCTGTGCGAGGGCATGCTGGTCGAGGGCCGGGGCGACGAGCCGCCAACCGCGATCACGCTGCGCCCCGAGCGTTGCCGACGGATCCTGGGCGCCGAGGTTGGCGACGAGCAGATCGCGTCGTACCTGTCGGCCCACGAGATCAACGTAGACAGAGATGGCGGGGTGCTGCGCTGCCAGCCGCCCGCGTTCCGCCCTGATCTGACGCGTGAGATTGATCTGATCGAGGAGGTCGCGCGCACGCACGGGTACGACGCGATCCCGATCGCCGAGCGTCTGCCAATGGTCGCGGCCCACCCCCAGGAGGGCGAGCGGGCGATGCGCGAGATCGCGTCGGTGCTCACCGGTTTGGGCTACTTCGAGACGGTCACGTTCAGCTTTGTGCGCCCGGAGGAGGCCGAGCTGTGGCGAGACGCGTCGCTGAAAGCGATCGCGGTGGACGACGAGCGTCGCGGCGCCGAGCCGTCGCTGCGCCCGAGCGCCTTGCCAAGCCTGCTGCGTTGCCGAAAGGCCAATCAAGACGGGCGCGTCGAGCAGCCCGGCGGCGTGCGGCTGTTCGAGGCGACCGCGGTGTTCGCCGAGACCGAGCAGGGCGCCAGCAAAGAGCGGCGCACGCTCACGCTCTTGAGCGATGTCGCGGGAACAGGCGTGAAGCGATCGT
>JBCAXI010000086.1:0-9804 GCA_038534175.1 Planctomycetota bacterium
GCTGCCCTGGAAGTTCTGGTAGTTGGACTCGTAGCTGAGGACGAGCCCGTTCGGATCGCTCGGGAGGGACACCACCGGCGTCACCATCGCGACGTCGTAGTTGCCCGGGGCGGCGTCGCTCGCGGCGGTCGCGGCGAGGCCGTCGCCGTCCGTGAAGTTGCCGTAGGGGTCGCCGAAGCCACCATCGCGGCGGAACTGGTCGTTCGTGTCCCACATGAACGGGCTGCCGCCCGTCCGCAGGTCGTTGAACTGCCACCAGCTCTCCATGCCGTCGTTGAAGTCGTCCTGGAGCAGGGTGAGGAACTGGGCATTCGCCGCCCCCGCCACTCCAGCCACCACGATCATCGCGCTCAAACTCATACGCATGACGGAATCCTCCCTCGGGCAACGACTTACGCGACCCGGGGCCGACGCTAATCGCTGCTGCCACTCACTTGAGCACGAGATGAGGATTTCGCCAGGAAACCACCCAGATTACCTGGCAAATCTTTCACAAGCGTCGCAGGCGGCCCCCTCTATCGGGCCTTGAGCCAGATCGGCGCGGCGAATCGATGGTCTCAGCGGTTCCAGGTCGAGGCACCGTACTCGGCCGCGTCGCCCAATTCCTCGGCGATGCGGATGAGCTGGTTGTACTTGGCGTTGCGGTCGGATCGGCAGGGGGCGCCGGTCTTGATCTGGCCGCAGTTGGTCGCGACGGCGATATCGGCGATGGTCGCGTCCTCGGTCTCGCCCGAGCGGTGGCTGAGCACGCACGAGTAGCGGTTGCGCATCGCGTAGTTCACGGCGTCGAACGTCTCGCTGAGGGTGCCGATCTGGTTGACCTTGACGAGGACGGAGTTGGCGCAGCCCTCGTTGACGCCGCGTTCGACGAATTTCTGATTGGTCACGAACAGGTCGTCGCCAACCAGCTGGACTTTCTCGCCGAGACGCTCGGTCAGCTTGGCCCAGCCCTCCCAGTCGTTCTCGGCCAGGCCGTCCTCGATCGAGCGGATGGGGTACTTGTCACACCAGCCCGCCCAGAGGTCGATCAGCTGCTCGCTCGAGATGATCTCCTGGGAGCTGGAGAAGAACTTGTAGCCAGTCTTGCCGTCCTTCTCGGCCTCGTTCCAGAGCTCGCTGGTCGCGGGGTCGAGGGCGACGAAGATCTGCTCGCCCCACTTGTAGCCGGCCTTGCCCACGGCCTCCTCGATCACCTTGAGCGCGTCCTCGTTGTCCTTGAGGTCGGGCGCAAAGCCGCCCTCGTCGCCGACCGCGGTCGACATGTTGCGGTCGTGCAGCACGCCCTTGAGCTTGTGGTAGATCTCGACGCCGGCGCGGAGGGCTTCGTTGAAGTCGTCGAAGCCCCAGGGCTGGATCATGAACTCCTGGAAGTCGACGGTGTTGTCGGCGTGCTTGCCGCCGTTGAGGATGTTGAGCATCGGCACGGGCAGCACCTTGGCGGCCGAGCCGCCGAGGTATCGGTAGAGCGGGAGGCCCGCGGTGTCGGCGGCGGCCTTGGCGACGGCGATCGAGGCGCCGAGGATCGCGTTCGCCCCCAGCTCGGACTTGTTGGGCGTGCCGTCGAGCTCAATCATGATCTGATCGACCATCTCTTGGTCGCTGGCGTCGAGGCCCTCGATCGCCGGAGCGATGCGTTCGTTGACGTTCTCGACCGCCTTGCGGACGGACTTGCCCAGGTAGTGGTCCTTGTCGCCATCGCGGAGCTCGGCGGCCTCGTTCTCGCCCGTGGAGGCGCCCGAGGGAACGGCGGCTCGGCCCACGGCACCGCTGGCCAGGGCGACCTCGACCTCGACGGTCGGGTTTCCGCGGGAGTCGAGGATCTGGCGGGCGAGGACGGCTTCGATCTCGAAGGACATGGACGGCTCCGGGAATGCGGCCAGCGGCCGGAATGGGCGGGTCAGAAAATCGGTTCAGAAGAGCGTAGGAAGCGACGTGCGACTCGGCGGCCCGTTCGCTACCGTGACCGCACGAGGAACCGATGACGACGACACCCGAGTCATTCCAAGCCCGCATCGCCGAGATCCGCGCCGAGTTGATCGCGCAGGGGCGACGCGTCGAGCGGGTCTGTGAGCAGTCTTTTGAGTCGCTCTTTACAGGCGATTCGGCAACGGCCAAGGCGGCGGTCGACGCCGACGACGAGATCGACCTCGCCGACGTCGAGATCGAGCGAGCGACTGTGCGGTTGCTCATGGCGGCGGCGTGCGAGGCGGTGCCGCTAGAGCGGGCGGACATCCGGGCGGCGCTCACGCTCGTCAAGGTGAACAACGAGTTTGAACGGATCGCCGACGCGGCGGTGTCGACCGCGTCGAGCATGTGCGAGCGGGTGAGCACCGAGACCACCCACCTGCCCCCCACGTTTCGAGTGATGACCAACAGCGTGCTGGGCATCATCCGCGACACGATCCGGGCCTACGACCAGACCGACGGCAAGCTCGCACGCCTCACCTTGGATGCCGAGGACACGGTCACCGCGTTCAAGTCCATGATCCTGCGCGAGGCCGAGGAGCGTATCGCCCGGGGCGCGCTCTCCGTCGAGGCGGCATTCTTTCTGCACGAGGTTGCGGGCCTTTGCGAGCGGATGGCCGACCACTGCTCCAACGTCGCCGAACAGGTGCTTTGGATCGCGACCGGCAAAATCGTGAAGCACACCGACGCCGGCTGGATCGAGGTCGAGGGCGTGACCAAAGAGGACTAGACGCCGGCCGAAAGCGCACAAACGCTCGCGACGGCCTCGCCCGCTCGCTCGACGTCCGACTCGGTCACGAACGGCCCCAAACTCAGTCGGCACGCGCCGGTCTCGGTCGTGCCGAAGGCCGCGTGGGCGCGGGGTGCGCAGTGCAGGCCAGCTCGCGTGAGGACCCCGTGCTCGCGTTCGAGGCGCTCGGCGATCTCGATCGCGGGGATGGCCTCGTGCGTCGCGCTTATGACGCCAACGCGATGGTTGAGATCGCTCGGCCCCAACACACGCAAGCCGGGCACGCGCTCGAGACGCACCAGCAACGTACTCGTCAGCGTGCGCTCGTGCGATCGGATCATCTCGACGCCACGTTCGAGCAGCCACTCGATACCCGCGGTCAATCCAGCGATTCCAAGCGTGTTGTGCGAGCCCGGCTCGAATCGGTCGGGCATGTCCAGCGGCTGGGTGTCCAACTCGCTCACCGAGCCGGTGCCACCCTCGCGATAGAGCGCGAGCTGGTCTTCGAGCCCCGGACGGATGTAGAGACCACCCGTGCCGAGCGGGCCCAGCAGACCCTTATGCCCCGGGAAGGCGAGCAGGTCGATGCCCATCGCGTCAACATCGACAGGGACGTGCCCGAGCGATTGCGCGGCGTCGACGAGCAGCGGCACGCCTCTCGCTCGGCAGATCGCGCCGACATCTCCGATCGGCTGGAGCGTGCCGGAGACGTTGCTTGCGTGGACGACCGCGACGAGGGCCGTGTCGTCGTCGATCGCATCGGCGATGTCGCTCGGCTCGACGAGCCCCGTCTCGGGGTCGACAGGCACGCACGTCCACTCCACGCCGAGGGATCGCAGGGCGTTGAACGGCCGCAGCACGGAGTTGTGATCCATCACGGTGGTCACGAATCGGACGCGTTCGCCCCGTGAGAGTCGATCAAGGGCGACGCCCTTGATCGCGAGGTTGAGCGCGTCGGTCGTGTTGAGCGTGAAGACGACGTGGTCCGGCGAGGCGCCGTTGAAGAGCTTGCACAGGATCTCGCGAGCGTCGCTCAGCACCGCCGCGCCCTCGCGGGCCTCGGCGTACGAGCCGCGTCCGGGCGAGGCCCCCACTTCCGTCGCGTATCGCAGCATCGCGTCGTGCACGCGCTGCGGCTTCGGGAAACTCGTTGCGGCGTTGTCGAGATACAGACGATCCGTCATCGGTATCCGTTTCCAGGTGTTCAGGTCGCGGTGGTTAGCTCGCGCTCGCGGCGGGCTCGGGCTTCGGGGCCTTGTAGAAAGGCAGCGGCACAACCGTCGCCTCGGCGTGCGACTTGCCAAGCTCGATCTGCAGCGAGCCGTCCTCGGCGGCGTGGCCCGTTTCAACCAGCGCCATCGCGATGGGCTTCTCTAGCGTGGGACTCAAGCACCCGCTCGTGACCTTGCCGATCTCGACGCCGTCCTTGAGCACGGACATGCCCTGCCTCGGTGTGCGCTTGCCTTCGAGCTGGAGGCCGATGATCTTCTGCGCGGGCCCGCCCTCGTCGCGGGTCTTCAGCAGGGCCTCCTGGCCGATGAACATGTCCTCGTTGTCCTGCTCGCCCTTGTCGAGGTTGATCGCGAAGTCGACGCCGCAACAGAGGGCGTTGATGTCCTCGCCAAGCTCGTGCCCGTACAGCGGCATGCCGGCCTCGAGCCGGAGTGAGTCTCGGGCACCGAGCCCAGCCGGGCCGATCGGCGCGTCGGGGTCCTTCGGGTCGGCGGTGCTCATCATGAGCTTCATGACCATGCCGACGGAGTTCGCGGGCAGGATGACCTCGACGCCGTCCTCACCCGTGTAGCCGGTGCGTGAGACAAGCAGCTTTACGACCATGAGGTTCTTCTGCGTGAACCGGTACCGCTTGAGCGACGGGATCTCTTTGCTGAACGCCGAGATCATGCCCATCACCTTGGGGCCTTGGATCGCGACCATCGCGGTCGCCTCGGTGTCGTCCTTCAGCTCGGCCCTCAGCTCGCCCGCGGCCTTCGTCTCATTGAAATGGGTCCATAGCTTCTCTCGGTTCGCCGCGTTCACCACGACCATGAACTCGTCATCGTCCAGGCGATACACGATCACGTCGTCCTTCACGCCGCCACGCTCGTTGCAAACGAGCGCATACCGGCACATTCCCGGCTGCATCGCGCCAATGCGCCGGCTGGTCAGGCGATCGAGCAGCCGGCGGGCGTGCAGCCCGCGGACCTTGAATCGTCCCATGTGCGAGACGTCGAACACGCCGCCACCCGACCGCGTCTTGAGGTGCTCGCCTTGCACCGACGAGTACCGGATGGGCATCTCCCACCCGGCGTACTCGATCATGCTGGCGCCATGGTCCACGTGGAAGCGATGGAGGGGCGTGTGCTTGAGGGAGTCGGTCACGTTGGCTCTCCGCGCCTGGGCGCCGAGCATCTCGCTTCGGCGCGTCAGTGCAGGCTATGCGGTCCGCCCGCCCCCGACTCGATCGGCCACGGGGCATTGTCGAGCAGCCGCACGCTGCCCAATCGCACCGCCGCGAGCGCACGCCCGGGCCGGCCCGGCTCGTACGTGCCCAGCGTCGCCGCGTCGCGGACGGCCGCGTAGTCAACCTCCAGGTCACTTCGCCGAAAGAACTCCCGCATGACTTCCTCGGCGATACCTGGATGTCGAGCGCTGCCAGCCTGCTCGAGCGCGAGCGGGAGCATCGCGGCTCGTGCCCGCTGCTCGCGATCAAGAAACCGATTCCGGCTCGACATCGCAAGTCCGTCGTCCTCTCGCACCGTGGGGGCGCCCACGACGTCCACACCCAAGCCGTCGCGCGTTGCCATGGAGGCGAGCACGCGGAGCTGCTGCCAGTCCTTCTCCCCAAACACCGCCGCGATCGGCGTCACCAGATCGAACAGGCGGCGCACCACCTGGCACACGCCCTCGAAGTGCCCCGGGCGATGGGCGTCCTCAAGCCCGCGATCGACACCCTCGGGCGGCGGCTCGGGACGCGGGATCTCCACTCCCGGCGGATACATCACCCCGACGCCGGGCGCGAACACGGACGCCGCCCCCGCCTCGGCGCACAGCTCGAGGTCGGCGTCGAGCTCCCGCGGATATCGATCGAAGTCCGACGCGTCGTCGAACTGGGTGGGATTGACGAACACGCTCACCACGCACACGCCACCGAGCCGCTCGGCGTGCTCGACGCCAACTCGAATCAGCGAACCGTGACCCGCATGCAGAGCGCCCATCGTCGGGACCAAGACCCGTCGATCGGTGTCGATATCGCTTCGGTTCGACTGTAACTCCGCAACGGTCGTCCAAACGTCCATTCGTGAAGCATGGCCGATCGAGCCCGGCGGTCAAGCCACTCTCGCGCCACCCGCTCGGCGGGCCGCGGAGCGCGACCGCACCCATTCGTCTAGCTCGGCCGACTCCGGCGGCTCCATCAGGTCGATGTCCACGCGGTACAGCCCGTCGCCCTCGTACTCGCAGTGATGCACCATCCCGAAGAGCCGCACCGGCGTGGAGTCGATCAGGTGCACCGCCAGGACCAGCGCCGCGTCGACGTAGCACATCCGGCGGGCCGTGAAGACGAGATTCGATCGGCTCAATCGCATGGCCCGCGCGGACCAGGTCGGTCCGGGGCGAGCCCGGTCATCGAGCTGGCTCACCTCGACCGCGGCCTCGAATCGGTAGCCGACCGGGCGATCTCCACGCTTGCCCGGGCGGGTCGGTGCCGGACGCTGCGGCGGGCTCAGGGGGGCTTTGGGAGCGGGGCCCGTTGGCTTGGCCGCCGCCATCGCGGCGCGGCGTCCGGGTGGCCCCGAGGGCGGCGGCGGCACGTAGGGTGCCCGCCGCCCGTGCTCGGTGTCTACCTCGATGTCACGCTCGATCGACATGCTCCTGCTGTATCGACGCGAGCGGCCCGAGTCAGCAGGCCGCCCGCGGTCCACACGTGTTTTCGGACGCGCTTGAGCACGCCCTTACACTCACAGCGTGGAGACCTTCACGCCAGACAACCCCGATCGACCCGCCGTGCACGTGGTGATTCCTACGCACACGCCGCGCTACCTCGATCTGGTGCTGGCCGCGATCGCGCTGCAAACCGCGGCTCCCGCGAGCGTCGTGGTCGCGTGCGACACCGACGATCCGGCGATCGCCGATCTGGTCGACACGGTCTGGCCCCAGCTCGCCGACGCCGCGGCGTCCCGCGATCAATCCGTCCCTCGCCTCGTGCACGTCGGCCGACCGCACCAGGGCGAGGCCAGGCTCAACCAGAATCGCAACAACGGCCTGCGGACGCTCGAGAAGATGGTGCGGCCCGGTGAGCGCGATCTCGTGGTTTTTGTGGACGGCGACACACTCCTCGCCGAAGACGCGATCGATCGGTACCAGGTTCTCGCCTCCGAGGGCACCGAGCTGGTCATCCCCTACCGCATCGACCTCGACCGGGAGACATCGGAGGCGCTCTGCCTCGACGACATCCTCCGCGGCGACCGCCCGCTTGGGCATCTGGCGACGGCGCGGGCGTACGAGCGTCTTGAGGTGCGAGAGCGTCGGTACACACGACAGCTACGCCAACGGGAGGGGCTCGAGCAGCGGGTCGGCCTCATCAAGCCACACAAGCCCAAGGTGTTAGGCGGGCACCACGCGGTTTCCGTTGGTCGATTGCGCGCGGTCAACGGATTCGACGAGCGCTACACCGGCTGGGGATTCGACGACGACGAGCTTGCTCGACGCTTGCACGCGATGCGTCCCGCGCCGCGGTGCGCGATCGCGGTGCGCACGATTCTGGCCTTTCACATCTGGCACGAGAGCCGAGCGCCGAAGCGGCTCTCAGACTCCCCGGGCTACCGGTTGTTCAACGAACGACCGTTCCCTCGCCTCGCCGAGCGCGGATGGGCGCGTCCCGTCGACCAACCCGAGCCAACGGCACGCGAGGTGTTGCCGGCTTCGATCGGAACCGCGACGCCGCGAGCCTGACCACAGCGCACGCCGAGGCGAACAGGGTCGCCGCAGCGGCACGAACCATCGCGCTGGCAAAGCGAGGGATCGAGACGCGCTCCCTGGCTCGGGGCGGCGCGTCCAGGCCTTCCATCTCGGCGTAGCTCATCGGCGGGCGGGCGTACAGGTCCTCCGCGCACGCCGGGCAGCGATACAGCGGGCGAGCCGCGCTGGGCTGCACCTCTTCACCCGCGTAACCACAGGCGCGGCACACGCGCTGATGCATCCGTGCTGGCTTCGCCACAGCTCCCACGGGCGGGAGTCTAACACGACATGCCGGAATCGCCACGCCAGGTTTGTCGTCGCGGGTTACATTCTCAGGCGTGTCTACCACGATCGAGCCATGGCAAGCCGGAATCGCATCGCTCGCCGATCAAGGCCTCCGCGACGCGGAGATCCCCGATCCTGGCGGATCCGGGGACGGATCACCCGGTGAATCAAGCGCGATCGGCTTTATCGAGGCCTTTCGAGACGGCTGCGGGCACCGCCGGCCGACCGACATCGCGTTCCTGCGATTTGTCCTCGGCGTCGAGACGGCCGCCGATTGGTGGTCAACGCTCGCCGGATCCACGCCGCGACCCGAGACGCCCTTGCGAGGTCCGCTATTCCCGAACCGCCAGAACGACGGCATCGAGCTATGGACCGAGCTCGAGCTGAGCGGGCTGCACGCGATATGGTGGTTGGAATCCGACCGCGACGTGGCGGCCGTGGCCTCTCGGCTCACGCCGCTGGTCGAGTGGCACGTGGACACGCTGCAACCCGACAACGCGACGCAGCGTCCGTGGGCCGCCCACGTGTTTCGGATCGTCGCGGAGACGACGAGCAACCCATCTGCCCAGCTACACGCCGACCAGCTGGTGCACGCCTCGATCCTGCGCACGGGCGTGCCGGACGTGGTGTCCGCGCTGGTGCTGCGCGACGCCGCGACGGCCG
Source organism: Planctomycetota bacterium (assembly GCA_038534175.1). GTDB lineage: Bacteria > Planctomycetota > Phycisphaerae > Phycisphaerales > UBA1924 > JBCBZM01. Next base: position 8,600 of record JBCAXI010000086.1, read on the forward strand.
TCGATCGCTGGCTGCGGGGCTGAACGCTCAGGTCGTCGGCGCGTGCGGATTCGAAGGGAGCCGCACCCAGCGAGACAGATCCGACTGGCTCGCGACCTCGGCGGGATCGAGCCCGCGTGCGATGGCGGCGGCGCACAGCCCCATGAACATGGGCTGCGGTGCGAGCGGACGGCTCGTCAGCTCGGGGTGGAATTGGCCCGCGACGAAGTACGGATGCGTGACCCGAGGCGCGCCAGGAGACGAACCAGCATCCCCATCGTCGTCATCCGCGGGCTGGGCCAACTCGAGCAGTTGCATGATGGGCTGCTCGGGGTGTCGCCCGGAAAAGAACAGCCCGGCGGCCTCGAGACGCTCGATGTAAATCGGATCAACCTCGTACCGGTGGCGGAAGCGCTCCCGGATCGAGTCGGCGCCCGCGTAGAGGAACTGCGCGAGCGAGCCGGCCAGGATGTCCACGTCCTGGGCCCCGAGACGCATCGTGCCGCCGAGACCCTCGACGCGCTTCTGATCCGGCAGCTCGCTGATGATCGCGTCGGGCGAGTTCGGGTCGAACTCGGTGCTCGTGGCGGTCGCGATCCGTAAGACGTGGCGTGCGAACTCGATCACCGCGACCTGGAAACCGAGGCAGATACCGAGGTAAGGCACGCCCTGCTCGCGGCAATGGCGGACGACCTCGATCTTGCCGTCGATTCCGCGGGCGCCGAAGCCGCCGGGCACGATGACGCCGTCGAGATCCGACAGCATCGAGGCGCAGGACTTGGGCGTGACCTCGGTGGTCTCGATCCAGCGCAGGTCAATGTTGGCGAGCAGGTGCGTCCCGCAGTGCTCGACCGCCTTGCCGATCGAGGCGTACGCGTCTTGCAGCCCGGTGTACTTGCCTGCCACACCGATCGTGATCGAGTGGCGCGGGGGGCTCTGGAGCTTGCGCACGAACGCCCCCCACCGCTGGCGGGCGGCGTCCTCGCTCGACAGATCGACTCGATCGTGGAGCTGGACAACCGACAGAATCTCGCGGTCGAGCGCGGCCGCGCGCATCTCCTCGGGGATCGAGTACACGCTCGGTCGATCGTGCATGCTGAACACGCGGCCCAGCGGCACGTTGGAGAACATCGCGATCTTCTCCATGACCTTGGGCTGCACGGGGGCCGTGGCTCGGCAGGCGATGATGTGCGGCTGGATGCCAGCCTCCATCAGTCGTTTGATGC
>JBCAXI010000087.1:0-9729 GCA_038534175.1 Planctomycetota bacterium
GGGGCCCGCGAGGGCGGCGGAACATAAACAGGCCGAGGCCGCGACGCGGCTGGCCCGCCCAAGACAAATGGCTCGCACGATTGATCTCTCCGAGGGCCCGTCGGCCCTGACTCGCTCCGGGAGCCATGGTATCGGATCGGCTTCCAAGATCGAGCCCTTCGCCGCCGGAATTGGGGATCCTGGGGTCCGTTCGATCCACGCGTCGATCGTCTTGTCATTCGCTCACAGCGGGTGAAAACTAGCCGAGGTCGGACCGTGGGCATCGCCTCGGGCGTGAGCGACCGACGCGATCCGTCATTTCCGGGGACACACCCATGCCGCACATCATCGCTGAACCCTGCATCGGCACCAAGGACACCGCGTGCGTGGACGTCTGCCCGGTCGACTGCATCCATCCCACGAAGGACGAGGCCGAGTACGACCCCGCAGACCAGCTCTTCATCGATCCGGACACCTGCATCGATTGCGGCCTCTGCGTCGAGGAGTGCCCGGTGAAGGCGATCTTCCCCGAGGAAGACCTGCCCGAAGAGTGGAACAGGTACGTCCAGATCAACCTGGACTTCTACCAGAGCTAATCATGCCGGCACGCGACCGCTTCTAGCGCGATCGACGCGCGGGCCATCGGCACAATCTGTGGATGAGATGTCGGTCGCCGTCGATGGGCTGTCAACGCCCAGGACGGACGGCCTCGGGCGTGTATCTGTGCCCGCCATGAAGACGAACCATCTCGCGGCGGCCGCCGCGTTCGCCGCGTTTCCGCCACTCGCTCTCGCCCAGGCCAACTCGGCCCCGACCCACACGGCCCAGCCCGACGCCGCCGAGCTGGCGACGGGCGCCGACACCGGCGCCGAGCCGATCCCGCCGACCGAGCCGTTCTTCAAGCTCGAGCTCTGGGACGCGACGGCCGAGCTCGGCATCACCGGCTCGAGCGGCAACAACGACCGGCTCAACGTGATCGCGCTGGCGGGCATCGAGCGCAAGACGATCTACATGGAGACCGGCTTCGGCCTGCTATACACGTACGCCACCGAGGAGGGCGACGAGACCGAGAACCGCTTCCGCGCCACCGCCAAGAACGACTGGCTCCTGCCCGACAGCAAGTGGCGCTACTACGCCCGAGGCCTCTACGAGCTCGACGAGTTCCAGGACTGGGACTACCGCGTCCGCCTCTCCGGGGGCGTCGGCTACGAGGTCATCGACACCGACGAGACGCTGTTCGTCCTCCGCGCCGGCGCCGGCGTGCTCCGCGAGTTCGGCGGCGACGGCAATCGATGGATCCCCGAGGGCAACCTCGGCTACGACTTCGAGCACCAGCTCAACGACCGCGCCAGCCTCGAGTCCGTCTTCGACTACTACCCCGCGTTCACCGAGATCAGCGAGTACCGCATCGAGTTCAGCGCCGGGCTCAAGGTCGACGTGAGCGAGGACGGCGGGCTGTACCTCTCCATCGGCGTGCTCGACCGGTACGACAGCCAGCCGGGCGATGGCTTCAAGCGCAACGACATCGACTACTACGTGACGCTCGGGGCGAAGTTCTAGCCAGAGAGCCGCCCGCGTACGCTCCGCACATGCGTCTCATCACCCTCATCGGCGCCGTGACCGCGGCGGCGCTCGGACACACCGATCTGGACACGACCATCGCCACGGGGCTGCGCGACACACGCGCCCTCGACGGCGACTGGTCGTACATCATCGACCCCTACGACCACGGCCGCATCGACTACCGATCGCGCGTGCGGACCGATGGCTTCTGGATGGACGCGACGCCATCGTCGCCCGCCGATCGCGTCGAGTACGCCTTCGACGACAAGCACACGCTGCGTGTGCCGGGCGACTGGAACACGCAACAGCTCGAGCTGCTGCACTACGAGGGCGTGGTCTGGTATCGCACCCAGTTCGACGCGATCGTGAGGGACCACGAGCGCACGTTCATTCGATTCGGCGCCGCCAACAAGCGGGCGGACGCCTGGCTCAACGGCGCCCCGATCGGATCCAACAGCGTGGGCTTCACGCCGTTCGCCTTCGAGGTGACCGACACGCTGCGCGCGGGCGCGAACAGCCTCGTCGTGCGCGTCGACAACACACGCCGCCCCGAGGGCGTGCCCGCGATGCAGACCGACTGGTTCAACTACGGCGGGCTCACGCGGAGCGTCGAGCTCCTCGCCGTGCCGGAGACCTTCATCGCCGACGCCCACGTGGGCCTCCGCGAGGGCGGGCGTGTGGCCGACGGGTGGGTGCGGCTCGACGGACCCGACGCGGCCAACGCGCTGTTCGACGTCACGTTCGCAGGCGTCTCGATTACCACCAACACCGACGAGCACGGCGTCGGGCGGTTCGCGCTCAACGCCGACACCTTCGCGCGATGGTCGCCCCAGTCACCCAAGCTCCATGACTTTGAGGTGCGATACGGGAACGACACGCTCCGCGAACGCGTCGGCCTGCGCACCGTCGCGACGAGCGGCGACCAGATCCTGCTCAACGATGAGCCCGTGTTCCTCAGGGGCATCTGCCTGCACGAGGAACCGATCGCCCCGAGGGGCGGGCGATCCAGCGGCCTGGCCGACGCCCGCGAGCTGCTCACGCTCGCGAAGGAGCTCGGTTGCAATTACGTCCGCCTCGCGCACTACACGCACGACGAGGCCACGCTGCGACTCGCCGACGAGTTGGGGCTCATGGTCTGGGCCGAGATTCCCGTGTACTGGATGCTCGACTACGACAACCCCGAGACGCTCGCCGAGGCCGAGACGCACCTGCGAGGCATGATCGCGCGCGACCACAACCGCGCCAGCGTGATCATCTGGTCGATCGGCAACGAGATGGGCGACGACGTCTCGGCCCAACGCTTTCGGCTCAAGCTCGGCGCGCTCGCCAAGCGGCTCGATCCCTCACGCCTGCTCTCGGCCGCGCTGTTTGCCCGGCAAGAACGCGACGCGGGACGGCTCGTGCGCATGGTCATCGAAGATCCGTTCGGCGAGGTCGCCGACGTGCTCGCGATCAACCAGTACGTCGGCTGGTATCACGACCAGCCTGAGAGCCTGCGCGGCGTCGCGATCGAGCGCCGATGGAACAAGCCGTTCGTGTTCAGTGAGTTCGGCGCTGGCGTGAAGCACGGCTTGCGCGGCGAGCCCGAGGCCGTCTGGACCGAGGACTTCGGCGTGCGCTACTACAACGAGAACCTCGACTGGATCGAGTCGCTCGACTCCATCGCCGGCCTGAGCCCGTGGATCCTCAAGGACTTCCGCTCGCCGCGACGCCCGCTCTACGGCATCCAGGACGGCTTCAACCGCAAGGGCCTCGTGTCGGAGACGGGCGAGCGAAAGCTCGTGTTCGATGTGCTGCGCGAGCGCTACGAGCGGTGGGCGATGTCGCCGCCGGGGCGGCGCCTCGACCGCGGGAGATGATCAGCTCGAGCCTCCGTCATCGTCCTGCTCATCAAGATCGTCCACGAGCTTGAGCACCGGCGTGAATGCGGTCAGCCCGGCGCGCTTCTTCACCAGCATGCGCAGCGCCTTGGACTGCTTGTCCGCGAAGCCCAGCGTGGTCTTGAACCGCAGCTCGCCGGATGGCTTGTCGAACTCGACCACGCCGAGGTAGGCCTTGGGCGACTTGGCCGCGGCCTTGGCCTCCTGCATGCGGCTGCGGGGGATCTTGCGCTTCGAGAGATCGAGGTAGTGGTCCTCGAGCTTCGAGCCGGCCGCGAACAGGAAGTTCCGCGGCTTCTTCTTGCAGATCTTGAGCTCGGTCGTCAGTTCCTTGCCGTCGAGTCCGGGCATGGGGGCTCCTTATGCACAACGCCGACGGCTCACGCGCGACGCGAACGGCTCACGAATCGTGCTTGAGATCGTTCACCTTGATCATGTTGTACGCCTTCTTCTTCATGAACGCGTCGAACACGTCGTTGCTGCCGTCGGTCAGCTTGAAGGCCGTGCTGCCAGACTTCTTGGAGGTGCGCTTGATGGTTGCCTGGTGGGCGCCCATGTTGTTGCGAAGCGTGAAGATGAGGGGGATCGGCAGGTTGATCACCGGCTCGCGCGACCAGACCGTGCGGATCGCGTTGACCAGCTTCTCGTCGGCGTCGTCGATCTGCCCGCCCTGCGGCGAGAAGACCAGCGCCAGCTCCATCATCTCGCACTCCGCGACGCCCGCGTAGTCGTCCGTGTCCCACGTGTCGTCGAGGTTTGCGACGATCTTGCTCAAGAACGCCTTCTGGATCTGCTTGGCGTCGGGGAAGCCGCGCTTGTGCGCGTTCTCGCACGCCTCCTTGAACAGGTCGTAGACCGCTTGGTCGTTGCTCGCGGGGATGCCCTCGGCCTTCTTGTAGTCCTGCACGAACGCCGCGAACTCGTCGTCGTACTTGCTGCGCTTGCTGTAGGTCTCGATCGCGTACGCCCAGTTGCTGTGGATGTCCGAGAGCTTTGGCTGCGGGGGCAGGCTCGACTTGTAGATGCCTTGGACCACCGTCCCGATGGTCTTGATCGCGCCCATCGCCGCGGCGCCCTTGGGACCGAGCGCCAGCGACACCGCGTCCATGATGTCGGTCACCTTCAGGCCGTCGGGCTTCTCTTCTTTCTCGAAGTAGTGACGCACCTCGTTGAGCGCGATCCTCGCGTCCTGGCACCACTCGCCGATGCTGTCCGCGAACGCGTCCTTGAAGTCCTTGTGGTCGTACGGCTCCAGCCGCGAGACCACCTCCTCATCGGGGAAGTGCCCCTGGTCCATCAGGGCGTTCTCGAGCGTCTCGATCTGGTCCATCACCGAGTCGAGGATCTTGGCCTCGCTCGCGTCGATGCCGCCCGAGGCGAACTGCTTCTTGTACCGCTCCAGACGCTTCTTCTGGTCGTCGATGCGTTTGCGGAGCTTCTCGGCCGAGGTGGTCATGCGGGCTTCCTGTTCGATCGATGTCTAAGGGCGATCTAGAGCGACAGCTTCAGCGTCTTGGCGATCTGCTCGATCTCTTTCTGGATCTTCGCGACGTCCTTCAGGATCTCGGCCTTGGCCTTCTCGTCCATCGGGGCGTCGGGGAATCGCGCCGCGTCGTCCACCGGGTCCGGCTGGTCTTCGCCCGGCCGCACGTCCTGCGTCTCCGGCGATGGCGGCTCGTTCGCGTCCGGCTGGTCCTCACCCGGGCGCACTTCCTGCGTCTGTGGCGCCTGCGACTGGGCCTGCTGAGAGGGCGCCTGCTGGGAAGGTGTGTTGTTGCCAACACCCATGCCCGGTGCGCCCGATGCCGCGGCGCCCTCCTCCTCGTCCTCGAAGTCCTGCTCTTTCAGGTCCTCCACGAGCTTGAGCACCGGCGTCAGCGACGTCAGGCCCGCGCGCTTCTTTACGAGCATGCGCAACGCCTTCGACTGCTTGTCCGCGAACCCGACCGCCGTCTTGAACTGCAGCTCGCCCGAGTTCTTGTCGAACTCGACGACACCCGTGTACGCCTTCGGCGCACCGGCGGCGGCCTTGGCCTCCTTCGTCCGGCTTTTCGGAATCTTCTTCTTCGACAGGTCGAGGTAGTGGTCCTCGAGCTTGGAACCAGCCGCGAATAGGAAGTTGCGCGGCTTCTTCTTCGCCGCTTTCAGAGCGGTTGTCAGCTCTTTGCCATCGAGTCCGGGCATGCAAGCCTCCGTGGGGATGGATCTCGTCCCGCCCAAGGTCCATTCGAGGTTGGACCGGGCGCGATACGTCGCGATGGGCGTCGGCGGCGGGGCAAACACACACGCGGAACCCACGCCCGGGCCCATCAGTGAACCATCAACGGAGGGCGCGCACAAGCCGCGCACGCCAACGCGGGGCGGCCCCCCACGCCCCCCCCAGGCCCGCGGTGGTTGTACGCGATCAGAGGCTCCTGGAATCGATCGCCCTGGCTAGGCGGCCGTGCGGTCGGCGTCGTCCTCGAACGAGTCGAATTCGTCGCCCTCGAGCCCCAGCTCGCGGGCCTCACGCCGATCGAACTTGTCCGGTCGCACGTTCGCCGACGCGTTGGGCGGCTCACGCCAGTCCTCGGCCCGGGGCAGGTTCACCTCGCTGGCCATCGTCTTGCGATACCCCAGCAGACGCACCACCTCGAGCACGTCCGTCCACGTCGGGAACTGAACCTGATTGGCCTGCTTGAAGGCGTCGATCGCGACCAGGAACAGGAACTGCTCCTTGGTCATCTCGCCCTCTTCGGCCGATCGGAGCGAGTCGCTCAGACGCCGACCCGGCCCGCGTCGGCGCTCGAAGCCCGTCGCCCCGCCCTTGGCGAGCACCTCGCGACGATCCACACCGGTGCGGCGGTCCACCACACCGCGAGACTCCTGCGCGGAGGCACCGTCGGGCGACTCGGAGCGAGTGTTGCCAGAGCCCCGACGGTCAGAAACCCGGTCTTCAGAACTGCTGTCAGAGGAACGCTGGCGATGATCGCTGCCCATGGGACGCCCACCTCCCGAGGCCAGCACGCCTCCCTCAACTCCGGGCGGCTTCGCCCGAGAACCTCGCCGAGGGTGACGCGACGGCGCGTCGATCAGAGATCGTCGTCATCGTCTTCTTCCTCGTCGTCGTCCTCGTCTTCTTCGTCATCGAAGAAATCTGGGTCCTCATAGTCCTCTTCCTCGTCGTCGTAATCGTCATCGGCGAAGCCTTCGTCCTCGTCGTCCTCGTCCGACGCGAGCAACTCGGTCACGCTCGGATCGCGCCCGGGACGCCCGCCCGGGTCATCCAACGCCACGCCAACCCCGCCCCAACCGCCCAGCGGCGAGGGGGTCTCCGCCATCGTTCCATCGAGCGTCATCTCGTCGACCGTCTTCCAAGCCATCGGCCTACTCCCCGTGCAGCCTCTCCCCGACCCGCCGGTTCATCTCACCGCTCGGCGCCCGCACGCCGACGCTCCTTATAGACCCGTTGCGCCCCGGATGCGCGGTAACGTAGCCCGACGTCTCCGCCTGTCAATCGAAATCCTTCGGCGCTCGCCATCACCCCGATCCGTCGCGTCCCCGATCGTGGCGCCGCCAACCGCTGGCGCCCACGCGTGGCGGCCCCAGTCCATCCGTCTACACTCGTCCGCTCATGGCGTCATCTCCCAAACAATCTGACAGCCTTTCCGGCGGCGTCGACGTCCTCGCCGGCTTGCTCGCGCTCGTCTTCCCCGGCGCCGGGCACTTCATCCGACGCGAGCGCCTCCGCGGCGTGTACATCGCGCTCGGCGTGCTCGGGCTGTTCCTGACCGGCCTCCTGCTTGGCGGCATCGACGCCGTGGACAGCCGCGAGGACCGGCTCTGGTTCCTTGGCCAGGCCTTCGTCGGGCCCGTCGCGTTCGCCGTGGACTGGACCCACCAGTCCCAGTTCAAGGCCTACGACCCAGGCGACCTGGCCGACCCGCCCCCGACGGGCCTCCGCCCTCGATCGGCCTACCCCGGCGAGCTTCGCGAGCGAACCAATACCAGCGCGGGGGACGTCTGGGTGTGGCGCCCCAACGCCGAGGCGCCGACCGCCGAGCCACCCAGCCGCAAGGGCCTCGCCAAGGTCAACGAGCTGGCCGCACTGATCACCACGCTGGCGGGCATGCTCAACTTCATCGCGATCGTGGACGCGCTGCTCCCGGGCCGCGTGGTCGGAAGGGGCTGAGCCGTGCACCTCCTCGCCTGGCGCCCGTTTCTCGACCCGATGGACGTGCAGTCCATCTGGTTCGTCCTGCTCATCCCCACGGCGTTCTTCCTCTCCATGGCCTACCGAGGCGTGCGCCTGCACAAGCTCGATCGATACTGGCTCGCGGTCCTCGCGATGACCATCCAGATCATCGCCGCGATCGTCGGCCTCGGCGCCGCGTTCTACGCGCTGATCGAGTGGTTCCTGCCGGTCATCGTCCCGATGAAGCCGTTGTAGAAAGAAGCGAGTGAGCGGGTCATCGAGAGAGCGAGTCAGTGAAACAGGGCGTCTCACCGGCACGCTGGCGCATCCGTTACTCGCTGACTCTCTGACTCGCTTCCTCCCCTACGCCAAGTAACTCCCCCCCCGCGTCGTCCCGCCGCCGTCCAGGTTCTGCACCAGATACCGCAGCGCGTCGACCGCGTGGTCCGGACCGTCCTTCCTCGGCGTCGGCGGTCCCGAGCGCTCGCTCGAGTACCGATACGTCTCCAGCGACTCGATCAGTCTTGTGCATCGCCGGTGGATGAACAGCGTTGGATCGCCCGACGCCGGCGCCAGCCGGGCGCGGATCATCGTCAGCCCATCCACCACGCTCGCGCGTCGATCGCGCACGTGCAGGCCCGCGTCGCGCAGCACCTGGATCGGGCTGCGTCCGGTCTGGTCGCTCCGCTGCCGCCCCGCCGGGTCGACCCCGAGCCACGCGGGTGTCGGCCACGCCGAGCCCGAGATCGCCCGCGCGTGCTCCGCGACGATCACCCCAGAGCGCACCCGCTCGTCCACCACCCACAGCACGCCCGACTCGTCCACGCACGCCCACAGCACCACCGTCGGCGAGCGAAAGCCGAAGTCCATCCCGCCCAGCCACAACAGCCGCGCCTGGGTCGCCTCGAACGGCAGCGAGCCGACCACGTGCCGCTCGGGGTCGAACTCCGGCAGCACCGCGTCCGACCGGCTCGGGCGATCACACTGCATCTCGGCGGACCACGTCGACAGCGCGACGCGCCGCTTCATCGCGATCGCATCCTCGATCGAGAGGTGCCCGCCTCCGCCCGATCGATCGAGCTTGGCACGGCCGCCGCACTCGCTCCACAGCGCACACTCGACGCCATCGGCATGGCACGCGTGCGCCTCGCCGCAGCGCTCGAGCACATCGACGAAACCCCAGCGGAAGATCTTTCGCGCCGGGCGCCCGAGCTCGGCGTCGCGATGGCACTCGCCGATCAGGCGGTGCATGAGCCCGTAGGGCACGTGCATGGTCGACAGCGCCTCCACGGCGCCGCGCACCCGCACCGGGCCCATCGACGTCTCGATCGTGCTCGACTGGGTCACGAGCTGCGCCGCCTCCCACACGCTCTCATCGAACAGCTCGACCTCGTCGCACCGCAGCTTCTGCACGCGCGTCCCGCGGACGCTCGTGTGCGACTGCGCGAGGATCTCGGCGGTCGACCCGTTCTTGAGGCGCAGCCGCTGCTCGGTAACGCGGCCCTCGACCATCGGCCCCAGCGCCTCGCGCGCGAACAGCGCGCGCAGGTGGGCGTACATCCGGCGCGACTGCTCGCGCGACCCACCCAGCAATCGCACCTCGATGCCGGGCTTGAACACCAGATCGAGCGCCGTCGCCACCGCGCCGAGAAACGTCTTGCCCCCGCCACGGTTCGCCCACACCACGCAATCGGGCGAGGCATCCGTCGGCCGCCCGTCCCACGCGTCGCGCCCCTCGAAAAACGTGTGACACAAGTAGTCGAACGGCGCGCTGCGTCCGTCCAGCAACGCCGATCGCGGCGCCGATAGCCGCCACGATCCCGTTAGGAGCGCGTGCAACGCGTCCGGTGTTCGCGGCGCCTCCAGCCCCTCCGAGCCCGCCGCTCCGATCGCCCGCTCGTCATCCCGAGCCTCGTTCCGGTCCGGATCCTCCGGCCGCCTGTCCACCATCCCGCGCCCCCTTCACCCCGAGCGCCGCGAGCAATGCCCGCGTGCGATCCGCGTGCCACGCCGACAGCGCATCCAGCACCGTCCGACGCTGCTCGACCGTCAAAAAGAACGTGAGGGGCGCGGGCAGCTCATCGGGGCTGGTGGGGGGCGCCGGCGCGGGCGGTCCGCTCGGGCGTGTCTGTA
>JBCAXI010000088.1:0-9692 GCA_038534175.1 Planctomycetota bacterium
TCTCCGACGCCAACACGATCAACCCCGGTGCGCTCGTCGGCGCCCCGGACCCGGGCCCCGGTGTTCCCAACGCCGCCGATTACGGCGCCGCCATCAACGTCTCCGGTCTCGCCGGTGACAACTTCACCTCCGGCACTGCCAGCAACTGGGGCTCCTTCGGCGGCACCACCGACAACCGCCCCGACGGTGGCTCCTTCTCCGGCGGCTCGCTCGCTGTGACCGGTGACGGCAACAACTTCTCGAGCTTCCAGATCGAGGCCGACCTCACCGGTTGGCAGGACATCGAGGTCTCCTGGGCCAACCGCGGCACCGGAACCGGCTTCAACGCCCGCATCGTCGAGATCTCGACCGACGGCGTGAACTTCTCCGTGCTCGCCGGCAACACGCAGGGCGCCCTCACCAGCACCTGGATCACCGAGACCCTTTCGGCGGGCTCCGCGCTGGACGGCGCGTCCAACGCAATCATCCGCTTCACCCTCTCGGGCGCCAGCTCGAGCAGCGGCAACAACCGCTTTGACAACTTCCAGCTCAACGGCACCGCGATTCCGGCCCCCGCCGGCCTCGCCGCCCTCGGTCTCGGCCTCGTCGCCGCCGGCCGCCGTCGCCGCTAATCTGCGACAAGACCAACGCTGATTCAACGGCAGCGGCCCTTCACGTGGAAGGGCCGCTGTTCTTTTTCAGCGTGGAATGGGCGCTATCCTTCGGCCCGATTCGTGAGTCCCACACACCAAGACCAGGAGCGAGATCCATGGAGACCACTCTCATTCTCTTCAAGCCCGACGCCGTGCAGCGTGGCCTTTGCGGCCGCATCCTCGCCCGCTTCGAGGACAAGGGCCTTCAAGTCGTCGGCATGAAGCTCATGACCATCTCGCAGGAGCTCGCCGCGAAGCACTACGAGGCCCACCAGGGCAAGCCATTCTACAACGGGCTCGTCCAGTTCATGACCTCGAGCCCCGTCGTTGTGCTCGCGCTTCGTGGCAACAGCGCGATCGCGATCTGTCGCAAGATGATGGGCGCGACGTTCGGCTCCAACGCCGAGGCGGGCACCATCCGCGGCGACTTCGGCGTGTCGAACTCGTTCAACCTGATCCACGGCTCCGACAGCCCCGAGGCCGCCGAACGCGAGCTGGGCCTGTTCTTCGCTTCCGGTGAGGTGCAGAATTACGACCGGGCCGCGCAGACGTGGATCTACGACATGTCCGGCGGCACGCCCGAGTAAGCGGCTTCGATCGCGAGCTAGAACGAGTGGGTCAACCGACCGTCGCGGCGTCGCGCCCCGGAATGGTGACGCTCGCCGCCGGCGGGGGGGAGGTCGGCGCGGTAGGTGTGGTCGCGGCGGGTGCCTCGGCGTCGCCGTCCAGGATTTGGTCGGCGATCTCTCGGCGATGGATCTCAACCTCGCGCGGGAAATCAAAGGCCACGCGCACCCGCTCACCCTTGATCGACGCGATGCGCACCACACCGATCGGGTTACGGGGATCCCCGATCACTACCTCTTCACCCTCACGTCGTGTGATGACAAGCACGCACGGCCTCCCATTCCTTTGGGTCGTTGAGGCTCCTAGCCCACGGCTTCAGAGGATACCAGCGGGTCTCGGTCGCACAACCGCCAAGTTTCCAACAGATCGGAAACAGGTGGTTCAGCCACAACCCAAATTATCACCGGGGGTGAAAGACGCTCGGTGTCGGCAGAGAGCGAGCGTTCACGACGAGGGCGTCAATCGATCGCCTTGACCGCCGTGATGCTCGGAATGTGGGCCTTCAGGTTGCGCTCGATGCCCGACTGCAGTGTGATCGCTGCGGACGGGCATCCGATGCAGGCTCCGAGCAGGCGGATCTGCACGACGCCATCATCCCCGACGGCGATCAGTTCCACGTCGCCGCCATCGGCCTGGATCATGGGCCGGATCAGCTCCAACACCTCGGCGACGCGCTCGGGCGAGGCCGGCGAGTCGTCGCCAGCGGGAGCCGGTGGCGTGTCGGCGACCGCATCGAGTCGCACGGTCGGTTGTTGAGGACGGGAAGCGCTCACGCGTCATCGTATGGCGCCAATCGCACGCGAGGCGCCCATCCTCACACCCTCTAGTATGGGGTATGCCCATCCGAAGGAATCGATCGGCTTCGCCGACTTGGCCGAGCCTGTGCTTGGTGGCCGCGGCGGTGTGCCTCGGGATCCTCCCGCTCTCCGGTTGCGGCGGGCCGGTTCGCACCGAGAGCGGCGACTCGCTGCTCGACGTGCAAGACGAGGAACTCACCGTCAGTCGTCGAGAAAGAGCGATCGACCTCGCCTGGGCCAACGTCGAATCGGGCGTCGCCGATCGGGGGCTCACCCGCCGGGCGCTCGCTGAGGACGTGATTTGGGATCGCGGCACCCACCCGTCGCTCCGCAAGGCGGCGATGCGGGCCCTCCTGAGCGATCGAACGGAAGCCGGGGAGCCCGACTCGATCGAGTTGTGCGCCGCACTGCTGCCAACGGAGTCGGATCGGGACCTGGTCGAGCTCATCTCCAAGACCGCCGCGTCTCGCGGCTGGACGGGCCTGACGCCATCGTTGGTGCGCTCACTCTCGACGCACGTGCCCCGCGTCGAGGACGCGACCCGACCCGAGGCCGCGGCCCTGCGCGCCCTGCACCCCGGACGCTCGCTCGAACAGACGGTGTTCGAGACGTTCTTGCAACCAGTCCAGCCTGGAGCCGACGCGGACGCCCGCAGGCTCGATCGCATCGCCGATCGCAGGCGGGGTGCCGCGTGGGACCTGCTCGCGCGGCTGGATCCCACCGGCGCTCGACGCATGGACCTCGTGCGCCAGCGGCTCGGGCGAGGCTCGGACGATCCGGTCTTGCTCGCGGTCGCGGCCTGCGTGGACGAGCTGGGTTGCGTGCCCCTCACCGGCGATGAGCTGCGATGGGTCGTGGCGCTCCACGACACACCCAATCAGGACTGGTGGACGACCGCCCGCTCCAATGTGGGGCGATTGAGCGCGAGCCAGCGAGAAGGCCTGCGCGTTCGGCATCTTGAGCCGTTGCGTTGGACGGCGGCCCGCGAGTCCTCCAGGCTGAACGAATCTCGTGACACGCTGCTCCGCGAGCTCGACGCCCGCCTCGCGGATCGCACGCTGATCCAGCGCACCGCCGACTCGGGGCCGTTCGGACGCAACCGAGGCGAGCGGCTCCGGGACCAGGCTGGGAGCCTTCGTTGGGCCGACCTCATCACCATTCTGGCGATCGACGACGCGATCGCGTCCAGCACGACCCGACGAGCGCTGCACGGCCAGGCCGAGGCGGACCACGCCGACGACTCGACCGAGTACGGCGGCGCCCTGGAGCCCGTCGCCGACGGCGGCATGGCGTACCGCGCGATCCCGTACCTGCCGCGACCGACGCAGCGCGAGCACGATCGCAAGTACATCCCACCAATCGAGCTGATCGAGGGCACGAATCGCGCGCTCGCGCACTACCACTTCCACGCGCACCGCGAGAACAACGAGTCGTTCGCCGGTCCGGGCGAGGGCGACTTGCTCTACGCCGCTCGATCGGGGCGCTCGTGCTTGGTGTTCACGTCGATCCGCGGCGGCGGGCTGGCCGTCGATTATTTCCAGCCCAACGGCGTGGTGGTGGACCTCGGGGTGCTGCCTCGCTGAGGGGCGCGGGGAGCGGGTGTGGGTCATCTTCCGTTCATATTGGCGGCGGTCGCGATCGTGGCTCGCGATGGCTTTGAGCGTCCAATCTGGAGCGACAACTGGTCGCCCCTGGCCTCCGCCTTGGTCTTGCTCGGCGCCCTCGCGGGCATCGTGCTCATCCTGGCGGTTCGGCTCTGGGGGCTGTATCGAGCGATGGATCGAAGGGGATCCGTGCGCGCCGCCCGGCGTGCCTCGGGCGCGATTCGGCATGCGCAATTCGCCTTGGCCCTCGCGTTCGTCGTTGGGGTCATCGCATTCGGATGGCTCGACGCCGTGCGCACTTGGATCGGTGATGGTGTTGGCTACGACGAGCTGGTCGCGATCCTGCCGTTGCTCGTCGCCTCGATGTGCTGCGCGGGGCTCGGCTTCGGGCTCGAGCGTCGCCTCCGTGAGGCGGCGCTGCTCCGTCAGATCGATGAGGGGGCCACGATCTATGCGGTGCCGACCCGTTGGGCGCACGTGTGGCTCTTCACGCGGCAGCAGCCGCTGTTCGTGCTGCTGCCGGTGCTGACGATCCTGTCCTGGAGTGAGTGCGTCGCTCTGATCGCCGATGGACCGTTGGCGTTCGCGATGCAAGTGGGTGGCGCGATCGCGCTGTTGGCACTGGCGCCGCTGATGGTGCGATTCCTTTGGGACACCACACCGATTCGAGCGGGCGCGTTGGGCGATCGGCTTCGGACCATGGCCTCATCCCACGGCGTGGGGGTGCGCGCGTTTCTGGTCTGGCACACCGGGGGCGCCCAGGTCAACGCCGCGGTGATCGGGCTGCTGCCTTGGCTGCGATATGTCGTGATCACCGACGCGTTGCTTGAGTCGCTGCCAGGGCCTGAGGTAGAAGCCGTCGCGGCGCACGAGATCGGTCACATCCGTCGGCGACACATGCCCTGGCTGATCGGCGCGGCCATGGGCCCGGCGTTGGTGCTGGGCTTGGCGGGTGAGCGGCTGGCGCTCGCACTTGGCTTGGTGCCCACCCTGCCCGGCTTGATCGCGGGCGGCGCCGGAGCGCTCATCGTGTTTGGGATGGTCAGCCGCCGATTCGAGCGTCAGGCCGACTCGTTCGCCGCCCAGCACCTGAGCCACGGAGCGCCCCAGGTGGAAGAGCACGCGGCCTCGGTCATGGTCAGTGCGTTGCGGCGGGTGGCCCATCTCAACGGGCTGCCGGTCGATCGTCCGACTTGGCGCCACGGTTCGATCGGGACGCGCTGCCGCGCACTCGGGACGACGATCGGGTCCCGGTTCGGGCGCACGCCCCCGGACCACGCCGCCGCGTGGGCCAAGCTCATGGTGCTCGTGTTGGTCCTGGCGGGCGGCTTCTGGGCGACGCTCGACGCGTTGTCGAGGAGCTAGCGGGCGTCCTGGGCGGCTATGATGAGGACTCGGCCCTGCTGGCGGCGATGTGCCCTCGGCGGCCTCCTCCAAGAGGTCCCCTTGCACCGGCGCCGCCATGGCCCTCACCGAACAAGAACAGCAACTCTGCCGCCGCATCGCCGAGCGGGCCGAGCCCCTGATGACCGATCTGCGACTGCACGTGGGCATCCCCACCGGCAAGGCGCACGTGCCCGGACTTGACGAGACCCGCGAGCGTTTCACCGCTCGGTGCGAGGCGATCGGCGCCTCGGTGCGCACGATCGAGGGCGACACCAAGCCCGACTGGCTCGACCCGGAGCCCTCGTCGCCGCCGCCGACCGCCGTGTGCGAGCGAACGGCCGGGCGGGGGGGCACACGGGTGCTGATCGCGGGTCATCTCGACACCGTGCACGACCCGGCGGGCGACTTCAGGTCATTGACCGTTCGGCCCGACGGCAAGACCGCACTCGGGCCGGGGTGCGTGGACATGAAGGGCGGGCTGGTCATCGCGATGGCCGCGATCGAGGCCCTCGAGGAAATCGGCGCGGACGTCGCGTGGACGTACCTCATGAACAGCGACGAGGAAACGGGCACGTTCCACTCCGAGCGAGCACTGCGGGACGAGGCGACCCGGCACGACGTGGGCCTCGCGCTCGAGCCGGCGCTGCCGGACGGCTCGCTCGCGGTCGATCGCCTCGGCTCGGGCCAGTTCATGATCGAGACCACGGGCCGCGCCGCCCACGTGGGCCGCGCGTTCACCGAGGGCGTGAGCGCGGTGACGGCGTTGGGGCACGCCCTGGTGCGCGTCGCCGAGATGCCCGCGCCCGAGCGGGGTCGGATCCTGAACGTGGGCCCGCTGGAGGGCAACGCCGCGCCCAACGCCGTGCCGGATCGAGCCCGCGCGTGGGGCAACTGCCGCTTCCCCACGCGCGAGGTCGCCCAGGAGATCGATGGCATGCTCGCGGACCTGGAGACGCCCAGCGATGCGATGCCGGGCGTGCGGGTGCATCGGGTGTTCAATCGTCCCGCCAAGCCGCTGGTGCCCGCGACAGAGCGGGTCGCGCTGCTGGCGCGCTCCGCGGCCGAGGCGATGGGGCAGTCGCTGCCGTTCTCGAAAACAGGCGGCGTGTGCGACGGGAACATCCTGCAAGACGCCGGACTGCCGACGATCGACACCCTGGGCGTGCGAGGCGGGGGCCTGCACACCCCTGATGAGTGGATCGAGCTGGCCTCGCTGGTCGAGCGGTGTCAGTTGCTCGCTTTGACGATCCTGCGATTGAGCCGGACGGATCCGGCCGATATCGGCACGATCGAACCGAACGGAAAGGAGGGTGACGCGTGAGTGCTACCGAAACGACCCAAGCCGCCTCGCAGGGCGCCCAGTTGCGTCGGCGTCCCGCCGTCAAGCAGGCCGTGGACACCCTCGTCGCCGAAACGCGGCAGGCCAGCGAGGCAATCACGGGCCCGCGTGCCCCGATCGCCGAGCTCAAGGCGAGCTACGACGACATCCTCGAGCGGTCGGGCGCGGTCAAGGGACGCGGGCTGCTGTACCCGTACTTGGGCTCGGGGCTCGGCAATGGCGCCCTCGTCGAGCTTGAGGACGGCTCGGTCAAGTGGGACATGATCTGCGGCATCGGTGTGCACTTCTTCGGACACTCCGACGCCGATATGACGCGCGTCCAGATCGAGGCGGGGCTCGACGACACCGCCCAGCAGGGCAACCTGCAGTCGAATTTCGAGGCGTACCGATTCGGCGAGCTGCTGCTCCAGCAAGCGCAGAAGCGATCGAATCTCAAGCACGCGTTTCTGACGACCTCGGGCGCGATGGCCAACGAGAGCGCGCTCAAGGTGTGCTACCAGAAGCACGAGCCGGCGAGCCGCGTGCTCGCGTTCCAGGATTGCTTCATGGGCCGCTCGATCACGATGGCGCAGATTGGCGACTCGGCGGGCGGGCGCCAGGGCATCCCGCTCAACACGCACGTGGACTACATGCCGTTCTACGACGAGGTCGCCGCCGATCGCATGGGCGTGGGCCGATTCACCGACATGGCGCTCGCGCACCTGCAGAGCTATCTCGATCGGTACCCCAAGCAGCACGCCTGCTTCATCTTCGAGCTCGTGCAAGGCGAGGGCGGATTCAACACCGCGAAGCGCGACTACTTCAAGGCGCTCATGGAGTGCTGCAAGGCGCACGGCGTGGCGGTGTGGGACGACGAGATCCAGTCCTTCGGACGCACCACCGAGATGTTCGCGTATGAGACCTATGACCTGGGCGAGTACGTCGACGTGTTCTGCGTCGGCAAGATGACCCAGGTGTGCGCCACGCTCTACACGGAGGCGTACAACCCCAAGCCCGGCCTCCTCAGCGGCACGTTCACCAGCTCCAGCAGCGACTTCCGCGTCGGCTGCCGCGTGATCGAGCGCCTCGCCGAAGGCGGCTATTACGGCGAGAACGGCCGCATCGCCCAGCACCACGCGGCTTTCCGCGAGCAGGTCAAGGCGCTGGCCGCCAAGCACCCGGATTGGTTCCCCAAAGTCGAGTCGGGAGTGATGCAGCAGGGCGTCACGGATATCTGCGGCGGCATCGGCGGGATGATGCGATTCACGCCGTTCGGTGGCGACAAGGCCAAGATCGTCAAGGCGTGCCGAGCGTGCTACGACGAGCACGTGGTGCTGTTTTACTGCGGGCACGGCCCGTTCCACATGCGCATGCTCCCGCCGCTCGGCGTGATGAACCTCGAGGATTGGCCGCGGGTGTTTGAGTGTGTCGAGCGCGGGCTGGCCGCGGCGGCGAAGGGCTAAATGGGGGCCACGCCGATGCACCGCATCCGCCAGGCGACGCTCGCCGACCTGCCGCCACTGATGGAGCTCGCCAAGAGCGGGAACTTCATCAATCTGCCGCCGCAGGAAAACCAGCTGCGTGGGTTGCTCGAGTCGGCCGAGCGGAGCTTCGCGGTCGCCAAGGCCGAGGCCCCGCCGGCGGACTACGACCGCTCGAAGCATCTGGCGATCTTCGTGCTCGAGACGCCCGACGGCGACGTGATCGGCACGTCGGGCATTCGCTTTGGCATGGGCGACTCGAATCACCCGAACCTGTCGTTCCAGCTCATCAACGTGGTGCGTCGGAGCGAGAGCCTGCGTAAGGAAGAGACGCTCGGCGTGGGCGAGCTGGTGATCATGTCGGGCGAGAGCGAGCACGTGTACGCCGTGCTGTTCCAGGACACCAACTCGCCGACCGAGCTCGGCGGGAACGTGATCCACCGCGACCACCGCGGCGGCGGACACGGCAAGCTGCTGAGCTACGGTCGATTCCAGTACATGCACCGTCGCCCGTCGTTCTTCTCCGATCGCATCATGGCCGAGATGATGGCGCCGATCGATCCGTACAACGACGGCAATACCTTCTGGCGCCACGTCGCTCGACGTTTCATCAACCTGAGCTACGAGAACGCCGATCGTCTCAGCACGGTGCGCGAGCGTCGCGAGTTCATGTACAACCTGCTCCCGCCGATGGTGAACCTGTCGCTGCTGGAGGAGGACGTGCTGGAGTTTCTCGGCGCCGTGGGCCCGCAGACCAAGGGCGCCGCGCGCATGCTCGCGGACATTGGGTTTCGCTATGTGCACCGTGTGGATCCGTTCGACGCGGGCGCCCACCTCGAGATGCGTCTGAGCCAGTGCGAGAAGCTGCCGAGTGTCTCGGCGAAGGCTCGGGCCTTGCCCACGCCGCCGCCGTGGCTCACGGAGATGATCGTCTCCGCCGACGATCCTGACCGTGGCTTCCGCGCGGTGCGATGTCGGGGCGGCATCGGCGACGACCCAAGCGAGTTGCAGCTCGATGACGACGTGCGATCGACCCTGGAGATCGACGAGGGCGAGCGGGTCATGTACGCCCGGCTCGACTTCGTGCGCGCGCCGGGGCACCCGATGCCTCTGCCCGAGGTCAACCTGGACCGCGAGCACGAGCAGATGCACCCGCACGAGACGGCGCCGCTGGTCGAGGCCGCGATCGGTCCGGTGGCCTTTGGTGAGATCATCGAGCGAACGATCGAGCAGATCCGCGCCGAGTTCGGCGCCTGATCACGAGGGAGATGTCCGTGACCCACTCCGCACTGCGCCACGCGCCGAGTGATCTTATTGCCGGTGAGCACCGCCGCCTCTCGGGCGACGCGATGCGTTCGATCAATCCCGCTCTTCCAGAGGAGACGATCTGGCAGGGCTCGCCGGTGCTTTCGAACGTCGACGACGCGGTCGCCGCCGCCCGCGCCGCGTTGCCCCAGTGGTCCGCCTGGCCCGAGGCGCAGCGCTTTGGAGCGCTGCGGCGTCTGCAGGAATTGCTGGCGGAGCGCAAGGACGACATCGCGAGTCTCATCTGCGACGAGACGGGCAAGGCCCTCTGGGACTCGGCGGGCGAGGCGGGCATCCTCGCGGGCAAGATCGATATCTCGCTCGAGCGCAGCTCGAACAGCGGCATGGCCCGCGTGACCGGGTTCGAGACGGGGCTGACGGAGACGCGCGTCGGGCGCTGCTGGTTCCGCCCGCACGGTGTCATGTCCGTCATCGGCCCGTTCAACTTTCCCGCGCACCTGCCCAACGGGCACATGGTCCCCGCGCTGGCGATGGGCAACACGGTGGTGCTCAAGCCGTCGGACAAGACGCCCGCGGTGGGG
>JBCAXI010000089.1:0-9449 GCA_038534175.1 Planctomycetota bacterium
ATCCCGGAACAGCTCCGGCTCGAACACCAAGAGATCCCGATCCGTCGCGAACATCCGCCACCTCCATTCACCGATCATCCAAACCCGCGCCCGGCCTCTCGACCGGACGCAGGCCGCCCCAGCCCGAACTCCTACAAGTCCGTCCCGCTACACCGAGAGCCCGCGCAGCAGCCCGTGCGCGTTCTCGTTCATGAACTGCAGCGAGTACTCGCCGATCACCTGCCCCGTGAACGAGTCCCCCGTCGAGGCCAGTGGCTTGAAGTGGAAGCTCCGCCCCTGCAACGGCAGCACCTCCACACGCGACGAGTCCACCATCAGCACCGTGTCCGTCGGCACCCAACGGCTCAGGATCACTCGGCACACCCCGTAGTCGCTCTCGTACACGCTGATCAGATCGCGGTACCGCTCGTCCTCGGGCAGATACGTCCGATCCGCCGAGGCGAACTCGTTGATGCGTCGCTTCTGCGCGCCGCCCACCACCAGCGTGTCCACACCACCCGAAGACTGCTCCCAGATCACACGCAACGCCGCGTTCAGCACCTCCTCGCTCAGGTCGCTCCCCGCACCGCCGCCCGAGGGAACATCTCCCACGCCCGGCGCCAGCAGGTTCGTCTCGATCGACTGCACGATCCCGTTCATCGTGCGACGCACCGTGCTCGAGCCCTGCGGCGCCGCGATGTCCGCCACCCCGTTGATCACGCAGTTCTCCAGATCACGCAGCAGCTCACGCATCCGCTCCTGCTTCTGGAAGTCCACCTCGTCCGACACCCCGTACGCGCGAGATGCCTGCATCGAACCCGACACCTGCACCGTGCCCGTGAAGATCTGCGTGTAGTTCTGCTGACGCACACGATTCGTGAACCGCGCATCGCTGGCGTCCGCGCCCTCCAACGCGCCGTTGCCGATGATCGTCAGCTTCAGGTTGTTCGTCAGCGTGAAGGGCGACGTCCCCCCGTACGCCCGCTGCACCGTCAGGTCGTTGCCCGACACTGCGGTCAATAGCATCACCTCGTTGCCGCCCTCCGGACGCACCAGATCGCCCACGCGGAAACGAGAACCATTGTCCACCGTGATCGTCGTGTCCGAAGCGCCCGAAGGCACGAAGTCCGTCTGATTGATCAAGTCCGTGTTCGGCGCCAGCTCATCCTCGATCCACTCGTGCACCGTGCTCGTCGCCGCGCGCTTCGGATCACCCAGGTGATCCAAGAGCGGCGTCTCGTAAGGGCTCACAATCCCAATCACATCCGCCACGTCCTCCGCCAGCTCCGGCAGGTCCGTGCCCGCAGAGAACGTCGCCTTCCCCGTAAACGCCATCACCAACCCCTTTCGCGCCCAAGACGCGTGCTGCCCGTCGTACCCTCAGACCCATCAACACCCAAGAAGGCTCAGCCGCCCGACCGCCGCGCCCGGAGATAACGCAGCAGCAGCTGCCGATCCCCCGTCGCCCGCGCCTGCGTCGCCAACGCCATCAGCCCGTCGCCATCGCCCGACGGCTCAAGCGACGCCGCGCCGCCGAAACCCGCCAACCCGCCGCCGCGCATCCCGACGTGACCATGAAACAGAAACGGCTTCTCGTGCCGCACCCGACGCACCGTGCCCGGCACGTCCGCCATCGCGCCCTCCCCGTTCGAGCCGCCCGCCATCGACGACGCGTCGATCGCACGCTCCACCAGCAACCGCGCCGTCTCCAGATCGATCACGTCCGCCTCGATCAACGCCGAGTCGATCGAACGCCGACGCTCGCTCGACTCGAGCTCCTCACGCGCCATCTCAAGCGACGACTTCGCCTCCCGGAGCTCCTCCTCAAGCCGCGTCAAACGGTCCTCCGCGTCCCGCGCTCGCCGACGCCACTCCAGATCACCCGCCACCCGCGGGCCGTCGTCCGAACCAGAAGGCGAGGCCGGCTCACCCCCGGGATCACCCGGAATCTCCGGCGGCTCGCCGCCCTCGCCCTCGCCCCCCGAGCCCCCACCCAAAATGTTCGGGTTGTTTGTCGCTCCACCGATCATGCAAACGCTCCTTCCGCGCGAACGACGCGCGCTCCCAAGGCCATACAAACGCTCAATCGATCCCCGCGTCCGCCGAAGACTCGCCCAGCTCGGCCAGCACACGCTCGTCCGGCAGGCCCAGGTCTCGCTTCGCCATCGCCGACGCGATCCGCTCCCGCACGTCCTGCGGCACCGGGTCCGGCCAACCGATCCGAACTCCGCGCTCCCCCGGCGTCGTGCGCACAATCCCCGCCGCGTCCAACGCGCCCAAGACCAGCCCGCTCATCGACTCCACACCACCGCCGTATGTCACACGCTTCCGCGCCGTCTTCGCCAACAAACCCATCAGCGTGATCCGAAGCGCCGTCGCGCTCGACAAGTTCCCGACCTTCGCCCGGATCACGCCGCCCGCCAGCGGCGGCACCGCCGACACCTTGTCCATCGCCTCGCGCACCTCATCGATGTGCGACGACTCGCTCGGCGACTGCGCGTCCCCGCCGAACGACTGAATCTCCGCGTCCGGGTTGTCCGTCGACCACACCTGGCCCGGACCCACGCGACCCTCGGCGAACCCGTCCAGCCCCTTGGCCAGGTACATCTTGAAACTCTGCAGCGTCACACGGCTCGCCCGATCGCTCAGCCGCGTGTTCAACTCGTCCTGCAGCGCCAACAACTGCTCCACCTCGCTCACGCCCTCGTACCGGAACGGCTGGCTCATATTCTGCACGTGCACCACCGGCACACGCCCCAACGCCTGCGCCACCGGCCCCGACCACTCACCCGCCAGCCGCCCGTCCACGTACGCCCGCCGTCCGTCGGCGCGGATCACCTCCGTCACCACCTCACGGGATGTCGACCCAGACCCCGACCCGAACGCCGACCCGCCGCCCGTCCGGTTGGTCAGCCCCAGCCAACGCCACGCGCTCGTCCGCTCATACGAATCGCCCCTCGGCGCCGACGCCCCCTCACGCTCGAACCGAATCGAGTACGCGTCGATCCGCCGGTAGTCCTCCGCCGACACCACCGCCGCCGAACGCGTCGGCTCGACCACCTCCACACGCAGCGCCGCCGCCGCGGCCTCGGCGATCTCCTCGGCATCTACCAGCCCCGCCGAGCCCGCCGCCATCGCCAACCGCTCGTCCCACCGCAGCACCAGATCCACGAACCCGTACACGTGCCCCAAAAGCGCCATGTCCTGCAGCAGCGCCGTCCCGCCCGACGACTCCCACACGCGCTCCAGCACACGCTCGATCAACGCCTTCTTCGCCTCGTCGCCGCACGTCGACAGCACGCGGATCGGCTGACCGAACAGAAAGTCGATCATCGTGTCCACGCGCCAGCCGATGTCGTTCTCGATCACCACCTCGCGCCCGGCGTCGGCCCGATCATCCCCCAACGCGTCGCGCACGCCGCGCAACCGAGCCGGCAAGCCGAACTCCTGCGCCACCCGCCGTCGCCCAGGCGCCCCGACCCAGCCGCCCTCGCCCACGCCGCCGTCCAGCGCCTCCAGCCCCGTCAGCGCCGGCGAGACCCCGACCGACGCCGGCCCCCGATCCGCGACCACGCCAACCTCGGGGTTCCGGTAGTACGCCCACAACCGCCGAAGCCGCGGCAGCCGCTCACTCGCGTGCCGCTCCAGCGCCCGATCCACCCGAGCGCCCTCCACCCGAGCCAGCGTCGCCTGCCCATCCGTCCGTTGCGTGTTGCCGTCCGCCATGCGTGTGGTCTCCCGTCACCCTCTCAGCGACGAGCCACTCCACGCGCGCACACGCCGCGCGCCGCACGCTCAATAACTCAAAACAGCGCACGCCAAATCACGACAAGTCAACAGCTTGACACTCAGCACTTTCTTTCAATTGTTCTTGATCACCGACACCAGCGCCCACAACACCGTGCGCACGCCCCTTGCCTCATTCTCCCCTTGGGGGAGAAACGTCCGCGACGCAGACAATGATGGGGCAACAAGAGCGACCAGCGCCGCGGGGCATCCTCACGACCCCAGCACCTCGACCCGCGAGTACTGATCCAGATTGCAGGTCACCAACTCCCCGTCGGCCTTCCGCAGCTCCACCCGATCGATCCACAGCTTGTTGTCCTTGCTGTGCGCGAACCACGACCCGGTCTTCTGCTGCCCCACACGCAGCACCTCACCCTCGACCGTCGTCTCAAGAGACTTGGTCAGCCGCGGCATCTGCCGCGTGATCCGCACCCGCATCCCCGGCCGCAGCACAGCCAACAGATCGCCTCGTCCCTGATTCGCCGTATCGGTCGTCGCGTCGCTCATGCCAACATCCTAGTGCCTCCGGGAAAGGGCCAACCGGCGAATAGCACATGGCAAATCAGAACACCCACCGTTCGGGCTCACTCCTGATTTGCCATGTGTCCATTTGCTTACTTGCCATCTCCGCCGCCAATCGCGGCGGCGGCCGCATCCAAAATCGCCCCCGCCTGCGCCTCCGTCCCCGCCTCGGCGATCAGACGCATGATCGGCTCCGTGTTGCTCGCCCGGACATGCAACCATGCCGCGCCTCCCCCCCCAACGCCAGACAAGATCGGCGCCTCGTTCCAATCCACCCGAACCCCATCCTGCCGATCGATCTTCTGATCCGCGTACGCCTTGCTCACCGCCTCCACCGCCGGCGCCGCCGCGTCCTTCGACGGAATCTCGACCTTCCGCTTCACGATCGCGTAGCCCTTGCCCCCACTCGCCATCGCGTCGATCTCGCCCACCAGCTCGCTCACCGTCTTCCCTGTCCGCGCCATCAGACTCAGCGTGAGCGCCATCGCCGACAGCGAATCGCGCACGAAGCACACCTCCGGCCAGATCACCCCGCCGTTCCCCTCGCCACCCATCACCACGTCGCGGCCCTCGGACATCAGCCGCTTCATCGCCTCCACCACGTTCGCCTCACCCACCGCCGTCCGCACGACCTCGGCACCAAACTTCGCGGCGACATCATCGATCATCCGCGACGTCGAGAGATTCACACAGATCACCGGCGACCCCGCCCCCTCCGAGGAGCGCTCCAGCAACAAGCTCCACGCCGCGAGCACCGGCGTGTACTCCTCCCCGATGTATGCGCCCCGCTCGTCCACGATCGCCAAGCGATCCGCGTCCGGATCCTGCGCAAAGCCGACCGCCGCCCCCGCGCCCGGAACCACATCGCACAGCCCACCCGCGCCGCTCAGGTTCGCCGCCGTTGGCTCGGGCGTGTGCGGGAACACGCCCGACGCGTCCCCGCCCAACTGCACCAGCTCCAACCCCGCGATCTCCGCGAACACGCGGCACGCCGGCCCGCCCGACGCGTTGACCGAATCCGTCACCACCCGCCGATTCCCCAGACCATCAAACGCCGCCGACGACTCCACGCCCGACGCGAGCCGCACCACCGTCTCCGCGTGCGCCGCGATCGCGTCCGACGCCACCGGCGAGACCGAGCCCGCCAGCGTCGGCGCCACCCAGTCCGTTCGTCCGGCTCGGAACGACTCCACCAACGCCCCCGCCCGCGTCGCCGGCGGCGCGCACGCGCCCAACTCCACGCTCGTCGGACCACCCTCCCCATCGCCCGACGCCACCACCTTCAAACCGTTCCACTCCGCCGGGTTGTGGCTCGCCGTCACGATCACGCCCGCATCGGCGCCGAACTCATCCACCGCGAACGCCACCGTCGGCGTCATCGCCACATCCAGCGGAATCACATCGCAGCCCGACGCCAGCAACGCCCCAATCGCGCTGTGATAGAAAACTGACCCGCCCGCGCGTCCGTCCCGCGCCACCACGACCGCCAACGGCTCACCCTCCGCCGCGCCACGACCCGCCTCCAGCCACGCGCCGATCGACGCCACGTACCGCACCGCAACCTCGGGCGTCAGACTCTCACCCACGATCCCCCGCAGCCCGCTCACACCCAGAATCAACGGCGCCTCAGCCTCAACACCCGTTCCCATCGCATCACTCCCGCCGGCACAGCTGCGTTCGGTGGCATGGCTCTCTGAGCCGTGTCCTACCGCTACTACCAACCCTTCCCCGACGCCCCTCGCACGCCAAGGCTAGCCAACAACACGGCTCGGAGAGCCATGCCACCATGACCCCCTAAACTCAATTTCCATGTACGAGATCACCGTCCACGCAGAGTTCGCCGCCGCCCACGCCATCGCCATCGTCGGTGCCCTCGAGCCCCTCCACGGCCACAACTGGCGCATCACCGCCCGCATCCAGGCCCAGACCCTCGACACCGACGGGCTCGTCTGCGACTTCCACACCGTCCACCACACACTCCTCGACATCATCGAGCCCTTCCACAACAACAACCTCAACGAGCAGCCCCCCTTCAACGCGGGCGTCAATCCCACCGCCGAGCTCGTCGCGCACCACATCGCCAAAGAACTCCACGAGCGGCTCGACGAGGCCCTCGCCCCCAACGCGCGCCTCGCCAGCGTCTCCGTCACCGAGGCCCCCGGCTGCGTCGCCACCTACACGCCCGAGCCGGGCGAGCTCGAGCGAGACCTTCCCAAGCACGACGTCCTCAAGCCCGGCCAGACATAACCCACCCTGGCCCGCATTACCCAAGCGCCTCGCCACACGGAGAACGACCCCTGAGCCCGAAGCCCAAGAACACCACGCCCGCCAGCGCCGACAGCGCCCACCAGGCCGCGAAGTGGTTCAACCGCGACCTCTCTTGGCTCGAGTTCAACGCGCGCGTGCTCCACGAGGCCGAGGACCCCCGCACCCCGCTCCTCGAACGCGTCAAGTTCCTCGCGATCTTCGCCAACAACCTCGACGAGTTCGTCATGAAGCGCCTCGGACTCTTCAATGCCCGCATCGCCGAGGCCAAGGCAAGCCGCCGACCGCCCCGCCTCTCCGAGGACGGCCGCACGCCCGAGGAGCTCCTCAACCTCTCCCGAGACCGTGTCGTCAAGCTCCAGCAACGCCAAGCCGAGTGCTGGGATGACGACGTCCGCCCCGCTCTCGAGCGCGTCGGCATCCGCGTCATCCGCCACCACGAGATGACGCCCGAGGAACGCGCCCACGCCGAACGCTGGTTCCACACCGACGTCTTCCCCGTCCTCACCCCGCTCGCGGTCGACCCGGGGCACCGCTTCCCCTTCATCTCCAACCTCTCCGAGAACCTCGCCGTGCGCATGTTCGCGCCGGGACAGGCCGAGCCCAGACGAGCGCGCGTCAAGATCCCCGATGTCGTCGCGCGCTTCGTGCACTTCCCGCCCGAGCTCAAGCCCGACGACGGCTCCATCCGCCTCCTCCCACTCGAAGAGCTCCTCGTCCACAACCTCGACGACCTCTTCCCAGGCCTCACCATCGACGCCGTCCTCCCCTTCCGCGTCACACGATCGGCCGTCATCGAGCAGGACGACGACGACATCGACGACCTCCTCGAGCACGTCGAGACCGAGCTCCGCGAGCGCCGCTTCGCCGAGGTCGTGCGGCTCGAGACCGGGCCCGACCCCGACCCACGCCTGCTCGACTTCGTCATGCGCGCCCTCGAGCTCGACCCCCACGACCACTTCCCCCGTCGCGGCCCGCTCGAGTGGCTCGACCTCTTCCAGCTCGCCGACCTCGAACCGCCCCAGCCCGAGCAGCTCGCCGAAGCGCCACGCATCGCCGCCTCCGGCCTACGCGCACCGCGCTACAACGCCATCACCCCGCCCGAACTCGACGGAGACGACACCGACGTCTTCGCCCGCATCCGCGAGGGCGACGTCCTCGTCCACCATCCCTACGAGTCGTTCAAGGACTCCGTCGAGCGCTTCATCCGACAAGCCGCCAAAGACCCCGACGTCCTCGCGATCAAACAGACCATCTACCGCACCAGCCCCGACTCGCCCTTCGTCCGCGCCATGGTCCGCGCCGCCGAGCGAGGCAAGCAGGTCGCCTGCATGGTCGAGCTCCGCGCGCGCTTCGACGAGCACAAAAACGTCCGCTTCGCGCGCCAGCTCGAGCGCGCCGGCGTCCACGTCGCCTACGGCGTCATGGGACTCAAAACCCACTCCAAAACCGCGCTCGTCCTCCGCAAAGAGCCCGACGGCCTCCGCGCCTACGCCCACATCGGCACCGGCAACTACCACCCCGGCACCGCCCAGCTCTACACCGACCTCTCGCTCCTCACCTGCGACCCGCGCCTCACCGCCGACGTCACGCTCCTCTTCAACGCCCTCACCGGCCACGCCATGCACGCCTCGTTCGACCGCCTCCTCGTCGCCCCCGAGCACATGCGACAACGCTTCGAGGACCTCATCGACCGCGAGACCGAGCTCGCCCGCGCCGGCAAGCACGCCCACATCGCCGCCAAGATGAACCAACTCCAGGACGAACGCATCATCGAGCGCCTCTACAAGGCCTCCCAGGCCGGCGTCCAGATCGACCTCTACATCCGCGGCTTCTGTTGTCTTCGTCCGGGCGTCCCCGGCCTCAGCGACAACATCCGCGTCGTCTCCACCGTCGGACGATTCCTCGAGCACTCACGCATCTTCCACTTCTCCGCCGGACACAAGAACCCCGTCGACGGCGAGTGGTACATCGGCTCGGGCGACTGGATGGTCCGCAACCTCGACGACCGCGTCGAGGCCACCACACCCGTCGATCACCCGCAGGCCAAGGCCAAGATCGCCCACATCCTCGAGATGACCGCCCGCGACCACCGCCACGCCTGGGACCTCCACCCCGACGGCTCATACACCCAACGCACCCCACCCAAAGACGCCGACCCCCACAGCCCCGAAGCCACCGGCGTCTTCAAGAGCCTGATGCGCCACGCCAAAGACGCGTAAGCACGCGACTTCGTGCCACTGACCCGCCGTAGACGGGTCAGCGCTCAGCCCCAGTAGATGGCCCGCTTCGCCGGTCCGAGCACAGCTTCGAGCCGCTCGCCGATCTCGTTCACAACTGGCAGCTCGAGGAACTGACGACGGCATGTGGCCCAGTCTCGCGGCCACGCGTGCAACGTCATGCACACACTCAAGCGACTCACCCCAAACAACGTACCGTCATCATTTTCCATGGCCTCGAACACATCCGCACGACCGATCTCGATGAAGAAATCCATCGGCGTCATAGCCCCGCGCACCTCGATGGGAATCAATGACTCACACTGATCGCGCACGCGATGAATCAACTCGGCGTGAACCGTGCAGAGCACCAAAGACACGTTGTTGACCTCAGCAAGCACGTCTTGTGATGACAGATCCGCGCCAATCAACCGATACGCGTCATCTGCTGGGTGAGAGATCATCGTTCCTTCGTTTGCGGTGGCGAAGTTCGAATCTTCTTCAACGTCATCCACCTGGTCGCGATTGCGTCGAAACTCATCCCAAGCACGCTGCACATCAGCGCGGCTCGCGTTCTGCATCAACCCATCAACATCGATCGACCTCAGCAACGCATCAAAGAGCGCCTCGTCCAGCGCTGGCGGCGATTCCCAGAACCAACGCATCTCACCCGTCATC
>JBCAXI010000090.1:0-9430 GCA_038534175.1 Planctomycetota bacterium
CATGGCACACTGACTTGGACTCGAAAAGGGCCCGGCCGCTCGAGTGAACCGCGGCGGTCGCGATGCCGGTTGCCGTGGAGCAGAGCGCGGCAGCGCGGTGTCGTGCCATCTCAATGCCGGTGATGTGTGCGTCGCGAGGTCTGGTTGAGGCGAGCCCAGATCACGGACAGCCGCCGGACCACTCGCTCAGGTAGCACGAAAAATCTGAGAGGTCGACTCCATCGCCCGCGACTCCGGGTGTGCAGACGCCTGTAGTCGTGATGTCCGCGAACATCGTGCCCGACGCCCACTCGCTGAGGTAGCACGAGAAGTCGGACAGATCGATGACGCCCTCGCCCGACCCGGTCACGCATTGTCCGGTGGTCGTGATGTCCGCGAACGCGCACGCGTTCGAGGTCTCGATTGTGAACACAAGCGGTAAAGTGGCAAGCAGACCCTGCGCCGGTGTTGGTGAGGTCGCGAAGGTCGCCAGCCCCGCGTCGACCGAGAGGAGCACCGCGCCGGCGAACGCGAGCGTGAACGATCCATCGATCGCCGCCGGATCCACGACCACTTCGAGCGTGAAGACGTCCGTTGGCCCCATGGCCAAGGGCGTCTTCGAGCCGCGTCCGCCCGCCAGCTCCACGGCTTGGGCGCCGTTCAGCAGCGTCGCGGTCGAGCCGAACCCCAGTCCCGCATCGACCTCGGGCATCGAGATGGACGCGTTCGCTGCCGACGGGCCGCTCAACGCGAGCTGTCCAGCGAATCCGTAGAACCCCGGCGCTCCGAACACGCCAGGCCCCGCGGCCGCGGTGTCGAACGAACACTGAGCCGTCACGTGGACCGCATCACCCGGCCTCAGCGTGAGTGAGCTGAGACTCGTGGTGAGATCGATCGAGGCCGAGGCGCCCTGGGGTACGGCGCCGCCGGTCGCCTGATCGAACAAACCCATGAACGCCACGAGATCGAACAGGTCGAGCGAGCCGCTCTGGTCCAGGTCCGCCTCCGGATCGCCCGCTGTCAGACTGTTCACGAACGTGAGCGTGTCATCGTCGTTCACGACGCCGTTGAGATCGAGATCCGCCGGATCCACGATCCCCGCGGTGAGCAGCACTTCGTTCCCGTCGCCGGCCTGATAGGACACGAAGAGCGCGAGATCGGGGCTGATCCGAACGCCGCGGCCCTCGTCGAGGCCGACAAACTCGCCCGACGATGCGCCGTCCACCCGGATGATCTCGAACGTGTCACCGGGAGCCGGGAGATAGCCGCCGACGAGTTGCACGTCGAGCTGGCCGAGGATCGAGAGATCGCCTCCAACCTCGATGCGGTCGAATGCGTCCAAAGCCGAGCCCTCGATCTCGACCACGAGCGTGCTTCCCACGCCGAGGATCACATCGCCGTCGAATCGAGTGACGCGCCCCGAGTCGTCCGGCTCGGCGGGGGCGGTGTAGAGGGCGGTGTCGTTTCCATCGCCGGCGACGTACGTGATGAACAGGTCGATGCCATTGAGCGTCGCGACCGTGGCGCCCTCGGGCGCCCCCTGGAACGCGCCGGCTTGCTGCCCGCCCACGTCGATGATCTCGAACGCCTGTCCCGCTCGCAGCGTGAATCCGCCGAGCGGCACGACGTGGAGCGACCCGAGGATCGTGACGTCGCCCGCGACTTCGAAGCGATCGAAGCTCGTCGCGCCGGCGATCTCGATCACCGCCGTGCTCTGTGTGCCGAAGATCACATCACCGCCGAAGTACGCGGTGGTCGTCGACGCGCCCGTGGGGTCGGGGTCCGTGAATAACGCGACGTCGTTTCCGTCACCCGCGGCGTAGGTGATGAACAACGGCACGTTGTCCACGATGCCGACGAGCGAGCCCTCGGGCTGGTCGCGGAAGGCGCCCGTCAGCATCCCGCCGACATCGATGATCTCGAAGACTCGTCCGGGCTCGAGCGCGTAGCCGTTGACCGTCGCCACACCCAGAAATCCCTCGATCACCACGTTGCCGGAGACCTCGAATCGATCGAACGCGCCGAGCTGGTCGCCACCGATCTCGAACAACGTCGTGCTCGCCGGGCCTAGCTGCAGGTTGCCGCCGAACTGCACGACCGATGGTGCCGCAGTGGCCGCCCGGGCGATCAGCATCACCCACGCGGCCGCGAAGCTGTTGCGCGCGTTGTTGTTGTGCATCCGCATGCGGCGTCTCGGGGCCAGGCCTC
Organism: Planctomycetota bacterium; assembly: GCA_038534175.1. Taxonomy (GTDB): domain Bacteria; phylum Planctomycetota; class Phycisphaerae; order Phycisphaerales; family UBA1924; genus JBCBZM01. The sequence goes on from JBCAXI010000090.1 coordinate 2,188, forward strand.
AGCGGCGTCGGCGCGCACCCGCTGCGAGCAGGCCCACCGCGGCGATTCCCACACCCGATGGCGATGGAATCGTGTACAGCGCCACATCGTCTCCCGAGCCGGCCAGGTAGCTGATGAACAGATCGACGCCTCCGAACGTGCCCACCAGCTCGCCCTCGGCGAGTCCGCCGATCAGCCCCGTCACGACGCCGTCGCCCTCGAAGATCAGGAACCGCTGGTTGATTCCGAGCTCGAACCCGTTGATCAGATCCACAGCAAGCTCGCCCCCGAGCGCGATGGCGCCCGCCGCGTGCAAGCTGTCATAGGCCCCGCGCGCCGTGCCGCCGAGCTCAATGAGCGTCTCGCTCAGGGCGCCAAGCGTGATGTCGCCGCCGAACTCAGCGGCGAAGGGGCTGAACCCGATATTGACGAGGCCTTCGAACTGCACCGTGCCAAGGCCTCCGATGCCCGCGCCGCTGTACTCGCCAAAGAACAGCGCCGTCGCGCCTCCGGCCACGGTAAATCCGGAGTCGCTGTTGTTCGTCACGTCGCCAGAGAACGTCACGAGGCTGTTGCTGCTCACGGCGATCCGGTCGTTGTTGATCACGTCACCGTTGAAGGTGATCTGGCTGAATCCAGCGCCAAGGACGCCATCGTTCTGCACATCTCCGAACACGGTCGCGGTCGAGTTGCTGAACAGCACGGCGCCCGCGTTCGTGAGGCCCGCGCTCGCGAACAGCGTCGAGGTGGCGTTGGCGACATTGATGTCGCCCGCGTTGACCAGCGACCCCGTTCGCAGGCTGCTGAACCCCGTGAGATCGATGGCTCCAGCGGGCTGGTTCGTGAGTGACCCCTCGACCTCGAACGACGCGGGGCCCTGGAAGCCGCCCGCCAACTCGGTGATCTCGATCCGACCGGTGTTGGAGTGCGCGAAGGACTGGCCGCGAAAGACCAGCGACTCGCCCTCCGTCACGCGCACGGTGCCGGTCGGCGCGACGGTCAGCGCGCCGCCGATGTCAGCCTCGCCGACCATGACGCCCGAGACCGTGAGGTCGTTAACGGTCACGCCAAGGTTCTGCGAGTTGAACTCTTGCGGCAGAAAGAACGTCTCGCCACCGCCGACGATGAGCTGTCCAATGCCCAGCTCGCCCGAGATCAGGTTGAGATTGTCGATGCCGTTGGTGAGCGTCTGAGCAAAGAACGTGCCGCCGTTGAGCGTCAGATCGGTCTGGAGCGTCGCGTTGGCGGCGATCCGCAGCGTCTGATCCTCGACGAGCGTCTGGGCATCTAGTCCAAAGTCGGTGAAGCGGGCCGGGTTGAGCACCTGGTCGCTGCGCAGCTCTAGCGAGCCCGTGACGAGATCGAGGTCGGCGCCCGCTGTGCGCGTCAGATCACCAAACGTGAGGGAGCCGCCGTCGATGAGAACATACGCGTTGCCCTCGAGCGTGGTGTCGCCGAGGAACTCAAACGTGCGCGGTCCATCGACGAGGAGCGAGGACGTGCCGCCGCCGTTGATGAACCCGATGTTCCGCGGGGCCAGCGTCTGGATGAGCGTGCTGTCCGTTAGCGCGATGTCGCCCGTGATGGTCAATCGGCCCGAAGTGAAGTTGAAGTCGGCGTCCGGCTCGGCCTGGAAGATGTTGCCCAGCGTGAGCGAGCCGCCATTCAGGTTGACCCTTCCGTTGCCTCCCTGGCTGGCGCCGCCGTCGAACGTGAGCGTCCCGGCGAGCACGGCCGACCCGCCCGAGTTGATGTTGAGCACGCCGTCGCCCGCATTGCCGCTGAGGATGGAGAGTCCAGAACTCTGCACATCGAGGGTGGCGCCATTCGACACCGTGACCGTGCCGAGCCCGGTGTCGCCGATGTTCAGGCCGCCCGCGATCTGGAGCGTCGAGGTCGGCCCGGTCACATTGACCGAGGCGCCGGCACCGGCGGTGCTCCACACGTCGACGCTTCCGGCGATGAGGGCCTGCCCGCCGCTCTCGATCGTGAGGGCGCCCTCGCGGGCGCCCCGAGTGCCCACCGTCGTGATGCCGGCGCCGGTTATCTCGAGCGTGGCGCCGCTGCGCACCGTCACCTCGCCGTTGCCATCGCCGCCAATGTCCATGCGAGTGGCCCGAAGCAGCGACCCCGCGCCATCCACATCGACAATCGCCCCGCGCTTCGAGGGCATGGTCGGCAACACTCCGTTCGCGTCGTTGTTCGCGATCACAAGATCGTCGGCGAGCAGCACCTGGCCGCCAGATCGGATGGTGAGTAGCCCGTTGGAGCTCGTGTCGGTCGCGGCGATCACGTGGGCGCCGGTCTGGCCCGTGCCCTGCACGACCGCGACAAGCTCCATCGCTGGACCCACGCGCACCTGCTCAAGGGCAAGCTTCGCACGGGTGACGGCTCCGCCATAAGCCCGACCTCAACCCACCGCCCGCTGACCAAGCGCGGCGAGACCAAACAGAAACGCCTTGTCCGCTATTACATCAGCCAGAAAGCGATCAAGCACGGCTTCAAGACTTGCTCGATCAAGACGATCAACGCCGAACATCTCGACGACCTCGTGCGCGGCGTCGTCCTCGACCATCTGGATTGCGAACCGCTCGCACATCAACCAAGCGAGCGGCGCGATCAGTGGCTCCGGACAGTTGTGGAGGGAGTCGTGCTCTCGCCCAAGATGCTCACGATCCGTCTTGATGTTCACCAGATCACCGCTCTCAGACAGCACGAGTTCAAGGCTCCAACAGAAAATCCACCGAGTCGTCCAACCTGCTGCTACCGGCCCGAGGTCGAGGACCGCGGCCGCCTCATCCATCTCACGCTGAACATCCAGATCAAGAAGCTCGACGGCCGTCGCGTGCTGCTCTCGCCCGATGGTCACGACCTCGTCATCCCGTCGGTGCCCGAGCCCAAGCAACACATCGTCAACGCCATCGGGATCGCCTACCGCTGGCACGACGAACTCATCAAGAGCGGCCAGCAGATCCGCGACTTCGCGGCCACCAATGGCATCGGTCGAACCCGGATCCTCAAACTCATGCCGCTCACCCAACTGGGTCCGGATATCTTGAAGGCGGCGCTCACGGGCACGCTGCCGGATAGCGTCACGCTTGATGATCTGCGCACAGCCGCAAAGCAGCTGGACTGGGAGCGGCAGGCGAAAGAACTTGGAATCGGGAATGAAACGAAACACAACCGCGTAGCCGACCCAGCCGCCTAGTCCCTGCTCGTTCCCTGTTCCGCCGCGCAGCGAACCCGCCCGAACACGGCCGAGAATCGTCGCTCCAGAGTTCTGAGAGCAGATCGATTCAGGTCCCCTTTGGCGGATCGTCCCTGCAGGAGCGCGCACTCCCTGTAAATCGAGCAGGAACAGGGATCCGGATCCGGGCGCGGGGACACCCCTCAAATCGCCACGAGAGACTCTCGCGGCATTTGGGGCCGAAGCGGGTCGATTCAGAGTTGGGGCGATTTCGCGGAGACCGGCAGAACCGCCTGTCTCGTTAACAACCCGGCGAAATCGCGTCGGATCAAGGACGCCTCACCGGATACGAAATCAGAAAGCGGAGAGGGGGGGATTCGAACCCCCGAGCCGGGTTACCCCGACTACACGGATTCCAGCCGTGCTCCTTCAGCCGCTCGGACACCTCTCCGGCTGGGGACCGACAGTTTAGTCGCCGTCGTGCGGTCGGTCTTCCCTTTCGTCGGGTTGTCCCGCGTTCGGACGCGGCGGGGCCGGTTGGTCAATCAGGGGGCGTCCGAGAACGGCTCGGGCTGCGATCCAGCCCACCGCCGCTCCCATGAGCACATCGCTCGGGTAGTGGGCGCCGAACAGGATCCGCGAGCACGCCACGAGCGACGCGAGCGTGACCACGAGCGGCGTTAACGGGCGGTACCACCGCGCGAGCACCGCCGACAGCGCGACCGCCGCCGCGGTGTGGCTCGAAGGCATCGACCACAGATCCGACGAGATGTCTGCCCAGACCTCCCACGCGTGCCGCACCCCGACGTCCGCGTCGATCGGGTACGCGCCCCAGGGGCCCAGCAGCACGCCCGGATCGCCGAACTTGGGACGCGGGCGACCGATCAGCATCTTGAGCACGAGGCAACCCAAGGACGCCGCAACCATCGCCAGCGCGAGACGAACGAGCTCGGCCCGACGCCCAGGATCCAGCAGCCAGACGCACGCCGCCACGATGAGTATCGAGGTGAGCGCCCCAAACTGGCCGATGAACTCGAGCTCCCGCTTCGGGTCCCCGCCCAGCCGCTCGCGCAGCCAGGCGGCGAGCTCGGCCGATCGACCGTCGAACGGAAACGCCGCGGCCGATAGCACGAGCGCAACCAACAAAGGCAACGCCCACCACCGCACCGCGTCGGGAAGGCACTCACGCCACCAGCTCGGATGCTCAGATGGTCGATCGATCGTCAAGCGTGTTCTCGTTGTCGCTCGGTCGAGCGTCCGGGTACCGTCCTCGGGTGAGCGAGACGACGAGCGTCAATCCGGCGACTGCTCGCGGGCGACGGCCCGCGTGGGCGATCGCGTTGCTCGTGCTCATCTCTGCGGCAGTCTACGGCCCCGGCGCGTGCTCGACGCCCGTTATCGATCGAGACGAGGCGCGCTTCGCCCAAGCGAGCCGCCAGATGCTTGAGGCCGTCACGCTCGACGCCGATGCTCGAGACGCATCGCTGCACGGCGGCGGGCTCGTCGCGCCGATGGTCGGCGACCGTCCCCGGCTCAACAAGCCGCCGCTGATCTATTGGCTGCAGTCCGCGGCCGTCGGCACGCTCACTCTTGGCGATCCATCGCGCGACGCGATCTGGATGTATCGCGTGCCATCGGTGCTCGCGGCGATGGTGTCGGTGCTGGCGACCGCCTGGCTCGGGACCCGAATCGGCGGCTGGCGTGTGGGGCTGTTCGCGGGCGCCATGCTGCTCGTCTGCCCGCTATTCGCCTGGGAAGCGCGCCAGGCCCGAGCCGACCAGGTCATGGTGGCGTGCACGACACTCTCGATGGCCGCGCTGCACGCGATGCAGGGCGCGATCGGGCGTCGTCGGACCGTCGCGCTGCTGCTCGTGGCGTTGGGTGTAAGCCTGGGCGTGCTGGCCAAGGGGCCGATCACGCCGATGATCGTCGCGCTGAGCTGGCTCGCCCGCCGTCTCGGCGGCTGGACCACCGAGCTGCGATGGCGCGACGGACTCGTGCTTGCCGGAGTGGTCAGCGCCATGCTCGCGCCCTGGGTCATCGCGTTGGCGGCACGCTTCGGCTGGAGCGAGCTCGGCTCGATCTGGTACGACGAGGTCATCGCCCGCAGCGCGTCGGCGAAGGAGGGGCACGCGGGCCCGCCGGGCTACCACCTCGTGCTGCTCGCCGGGTTGTTCTGGCCCGGCTGTCTGCTGACGCTGTGGGCGTTGGGCCGGGCCGTGCGCCTTGCCTGGCGCGTGCGCACCAAAGGCGCGACCGCCGCCATCAGCGAGCCGTTTCTCCTCGCATGGATCCTGCCCGCGTGGCTCGTCTTCGAGCTCGTCGGCACCAAGCTTCCGCACTACACCATGCCGCTGTATCCGCCCATCGCCATCATCACGGCCCTCTCGTTGGTTCGCGTTCAGCGACTCGCGCGGCGCGGCGTCAACGTGCGCCTCGGGCTCGGTCTGCTCATCTGGATCAGCATCGGCGCCGCCTGGCTCGTCGGCGCCACCATCGGCGTTGGATGGCCCGGATGGGTCGATGCCGCGGCGTGGGCGCCACCCGAGCGACGCATGGCGCTCACCGGTCTGGCCGCGGCCTGCGGCGTGATCGCCCTCATCCACTCCATCCGGCCGCTCCACCGGGGCGACTGGCTCATCACCCACGCCATCGCACTTGGCGCGATGGTGCTTTGGCACGTCGTGGTGGGGGGCGTGCTCATGGCGCAACATCGCGACCTTTGGGTCACCCAACGCATCGAGCACGCGCTCCGCGCCGATGGCTGGACGCCCAACGCGCCCCTCGCTGCCGTGGGCTATCACGAGGACAGCCTGGTCTTCGCGTCCAGAGGACGACTCGAGCGTCTCGATGACCTCGCGTCCGCGGCCGACTGGGCTCCGGGAGCCCCCGCGCGATGGATCGTCGCGCCCGCCGGCGATCTCAACGGGCTCCGGCCTGATTGGACTCCGATCGCGCCCGTGCAAGGGTTGAACTACAGCCGCGGAGACTGGGTGCGCCTTGTCGTCGCGCGCCAACGCGCGGAAGGGACGCGCCCATGACCGAGGCTTCGCCGGCACCAGCGGGGGTGCTTGTCATCGACAAGCCGCTGCACGTCACCTCCATGGGCGTGTGCCGACTCGTCCGCGGGCGCCTGGTCGCCGCCGGAGCACCCAAGCGGATCAAGGTCGGGCACGGCGGCACGCTCGACCCGCTCGCAACCGGCGTGCTCGTGGTCCTCGTCGGTCGGGCCACGCGCCTGTGCGAGCGCGTCATGGGCGGCGAGAAGGGCTACACCACCACGATCGATCTGTCGCGCACATCAGAATCCCACGATCTCGAGCGCGAGACCGTGTCCGTCTCCGTCGCCACGCCGCCCACGAGGCACGACGTAGCGCAAGCGCTTGAGCGCTTTGTCGGCGTGATCGATCAGGTCCCCCCGGCGCATTCGGCGGTGAAGATCGCCGGGCGTCGGGCCTACCAGGCCGCACGTCTCGGCGAGTCCCCCGAGATCGCCCCCAAGCCCGTTCGTGTCGACGCGATCGAGATCACCGCGTACGAGTGGCCGAGCCTCAAAATCGAGATACGCAGCGGCCGTGGCTTCTACGTGCGCAGTCTCGCCCGCGACCTCGGCGAGGCGCTGGGCGTCGGCGGCGTGCTCACGGCCCTCCGCCGAACACGGGTGGGTGCGTTCACACTGGAAACTTCGATCACGCCCGAGGCGCTACCCGATCCGCTGCCGCTCGCGGCGCTGCCGCCGCCGCCCGAGTGGCTACTGAACGGGTGACAACGAGTCCGTCGGATCCTCGCCGATGTCATGCCAGTCTTGTCCGTCGCACGCCTCGCGCAGCACGAGGTACACCAGCGATCCCGCGGTGTGCGCAAGGCTCAATCCGAACGCCCAAGACAGCACACCCAGCACCGCGATCCACCAGGCCACAACCCGATCGGCGATCGACGGCTCGTCGCCGGTCAACTGGCCAAAGCCTGTGAGCGATAGCGAGATCTGCACGCCGTGGAACATCGCCCACTGCAGCACGAGCAGCGCGAGCACGGACACGCCCCCCGCAACGAGCAGACACCAGAGCGCATAGACAG
>JBCAXI010000091.1:0-9409 GCA_038534175.1 Planctomycetota bacterium
GGGCCCGTCGTGCAAGTCCGCATCAAGACCGCCACGCTGGGCATCGGGGAGGCCGACCAGCTCACCGCCGAGGTGATCGAGGCGATGCAAGCGCTCGGCCCGCGTGCGATCATCAACTTCGACGCCGTGGACGCCATCGCATCGGCGGGGTTGTCCGCCCTCGTGCGCATCCACAACAGCGCCAAGGAGCACAAGGGCGCCGTCGCGTTCTACCACTGCTCCCCGAACCTGATCGATGGGTTCAAGCTCACGCGGCTCCATCGGCTGTTCAAGATCGCCAAGAGCGAGGCCGCCGCCGTCAAGGCCGTCACCTGACCCACGTATCCTCTCGCCGTGACCGCGAGACTGGCCATTCTCCTCTCCGGCTCGGGCCGGACCCTGCTCAACATCCACGCCCACCAGCAAGACCTCGACGCCACGATCACGCGCGTCATCGCGAGCCGTGAGTGCCTCGGCGTCGAACGCGCGTGCGATCTCAAGCTCCCAACACAGGTCATTCCCGGCGAGATCGCCGCCGCCCAACTCGAGTCCATCGCCGCCCACGCGGATCTGCTCATCCTCGCCGGCTACCTCCGCAGGATCCACGTCCCGCCCTCGCTCGCCGACCGCATCCTCAACATCCACCCCGCGCCGCTCTCGATCCGGGACGCCGATGGCTCGCCACGGTTCGGCGGCCGAGGCATGTGGGGCCATCACGTGCACAACGCCGTGCTCGAGGCGTTCCGAGCGGGCGATATGCCCCACTCCGGCTGCACCGTCCACGTCGTCGACGACGAGTACGACCACGGACCCACCATCCTCGAGCGACACTGCCCCATCCTGCCGACCGACACGCCCGACGCCCTCGCCGCCCGAGTTTTCGAGTTGGAGCAGGAGGCCTACCCCGAGGCCATCGCCCTTCATCTCGCGACGCTTGGTCGAGAGTCCCGATAGCAGGGCCACCAGACAAGCCGACTCGCGAAGCCTGCCGGGGGACCCCGATCGCCGCTGGCCCGTATACACCCCGTATGCGCTCACTCCTTGTACTGCTGCTCGCGCTTTGGGGCGCCTCGCTCGCGCTGGCCCAGACGGACGTGCCGCCGACCGCGCGGGCGCTCGGCGAGCGCATCGTTCGCGCCTTCGATGAAAGCAACTACGACGAGGCCGAGCGGCTGCTGCGTCAGCAGCTCCAGCTCATCCCGCGCGACTTCGTGCCGCACTACAACCTCGCGTGTGCACTGGCGATGCGGGATCAGACCGATGCCGCGCTCGACAGCCTGCAGCGAGCCGTGGAGCTGGGCTTCTCCGATTCCGTCCAGCTTCGGCTCGATCCCAATCTCGCATCGGTCCGGGACCACGCGCGATTCGAGCGGATCCTCGAGCAGTGGCACGCCATCGTCGCCGCGCAGGCCGACGCCCGTGAACGCGTGCTCCGCGGCACCTACGGCGACACCTACGCCTACGCCCGCGACGAGTCGCTGCGTCTGCTCAAGGCCTCCTCCCTCGACCCCCGCGCCACCGCCGAGGCCCACGCCGAGATCGAGCGCGTCACCCGCTGGGCGCTCCGAAACGTCTTCGCCGATCTCGCCGACGATCGAGACCAATACCAGCCCGGGCACGACGCGTGGGTCAGCGTCATCCTCCCCACGCCCAAGGACTTTCTCGGTTGGACCATCACCACCTACGGCCCCGCCGCTCGCGGCAACTACTTCACCATCGGCGGCGCCTACTCCCACGACCACAAGCAGCTCGTCGCCCAGGACATCGGCGCCACGCTTCGCCACGAGTTCTTCCACGTTCTCCACCATCGCAGCACCACCCGCCTCAACCAGCAGCACCCGGTCTGGATCCAAGAGGGCCTGGCCTGCCTCGTCGAGGACATGGATCCCACCGGGCCGCAGGGATCCGGCGCGCGTCCGCGGCCCGTCGCATCGTGGCGCACCAACATCGCCAAGCGCCTCGAACGCTCGACCAGCCTCATGCGCATCGAGGATTTCGCCGCCATCCCGCGGGATCGCTTCAATCGCCGACGACCGATGGCCCGATACGCCCAGGCCCGCGCGTTCTTCATGTACCTGCACGACCTCGGCAAGCTCGCCGAGTTCTACTCCACGTACACCGCGACCCACGCCGAGGACCCCTCGGGCCTCGCGGCGATCCGAGCGCTGTTCCCCGACCAGTCCCTTCGCCAGATCAACACGGACTACCGCAAGTGGATCCGCAACCTGGCGTGGGCGCCCGAGGAGCTCAAGCCCGGTGACGCCTCGCTGGGCCTGGAGATCGAGACCGGCTCGGGCGATGGACCTCGCATCGTCGAGTTCCCCCGGGGCGACGCCCGCAAGGCCGGCCTCCGCAAGGGCGACGTCATCACCGCGATCAACCGCCGACCGACCCGCGACCAGGCCGAGCTCGTCCGCGTGCTCGCGGCCTTCGAGCCGGGAGACACCGTCACCCTCACCCTCCGCCGCCGAAGCGAGTACCTGGACGCCCCGCTCACCCTGAAGCCGTTCGAGCCCCGCGTCCTGCCCTGAAAAACCTGTCAATTGCCGTGGATCCAAACCGATCGGGTGCCGTGGTCTGAGCGCAGCGAAGGCCACGCTCGACACCATCGGAACAACCTGTCAATACAGCCATGGGGACACCAAGCTGGCTCGACAGTCTTTCGATGAGCGCGCCCACCGACAAGCCTTCCGCCCCCGCCTTCGTCGACCCAAACGCCCAGATCGAGGCGAAACCGATGTCGTTCGCCGAATCGGTTCCCGACCTCCACGCCACCTCCACGCGCCCTCCCGCCGACGCCCCCCTCGCCGACGTCATGGGCGGCGACCTCCGCCGACAGATCCAGGTCCACGAGCACGGCTTTGTCGCCCTCGTCGATTGCATGCCGCGACTCGTCCCAACCACACCCGGCGAGACGCCCACCGCGGACGGCGCCATCGTCCAGGCCGCGCGCGTTTCCTACGGCGCCGGCACCAAGAAGGTAAACGAGGACCGAGGCCTCATCCGCTACCTGCTCCGCCATCGCCACACGACCCCGTTCGAGATGGTCGAGTTCAAGTTCCACGTCGCGATGCCGGTCTTCGTCGCGCGCCAGTGGATCCGGCACCGCACGGCCAACGTCAACGAGTACTCCGCGCGATACTCCATCTTGCCCGACCGGTTCTACACCCCGACCGCCGACGCCGTGCGCAAGCAATCGACCTCGAACCGCCAGGGCGGCGACGACACGTTCACCCCTGACGAAGTCACAACCGCGCAGGACTTCCTGGACTATCTCGCGCAGACCGAGTCGCTCTATAAGAAGTACGAGTCGCTCACCGAGGCGGGCGTCAGCCGCGAGCTCGCCCGCATCGGCCTGCCCGTGAGCGTCTACACCGAGTGGTACTGGAAGTGCGACCTGCACAACACGCTCCGCTTCCTGAGCCTGCGGATGGATCCCCACGCCCAGCAGGAGATCCGCGACTTCGCGTTCGCGATGTACCGGCTCATCGAGCCGCTCGTCCCAATCACCTGCGAGGCGTTCGGCGACTACGAGCTCGACGCCCTGCACCTCACCCGCCTGGAGATCGCCGCGCTCCGCGACGCCGCCACGGGCGGACGGGGCGAGTTGGACTCGACCAACAAGCGCGAGCGGGCCGAGTGGGCGGCTAAGCGGACCCAATTGGGGCTCTGACCGGCCCCCACCAACACCGACCCCCAGACCGGCCCTCTGGGCGTCCTGAGGGCGTCCTTGGCAGTTTGGCGAATTTCTCGGACGGGCCGGGGACGGGGCTCGTGCACTTTTTCTGCTCTCGGATGCCCACTTCGCTGGCCGCGTCTCAGTCTCGGCGCATGTTGTGAGTGGGTCAGGAGTGAGTCCCGCACGGGACCACCCCTCAGAACAAGAGTTGAAATTTGAGGGGGCGTGTCCCCCGGGTGTACGTGAGGAGAATCACATTATGAAGAAGAGCATCACCATCGCCGCCATCGCCGGCCTCGCCGCCGCCGCCACCGCCCAGGACGTCGTTTTCTGGGTCGACGGCGCCCCGGCCCCCGCCGATCCCATCGCCGCCTCCAACGGCGACACCTTTGTGGTTGACGTCGTCCTCGACGCCACCGGTTACCAGGGCGACTTCTTCGCCTGGCACCAGTACAACTTCAACATCAACATGAGCGGCCCGGCCACCGCGAGCGACATCGGCGGCGACCTCGCCGAGTCCGACTTCCTCGAGACCGCTGACACCACCGGCGTCGGCGCCGCTGGCAACGCCTGGACCGGTGGCCGTCGTCCCGGCGCCTTCCCCGGCTCGGCCTCCAACAACGGCGGCAACCGCTTCGGTGGCGACACCGGCAGCGTCGTCTCCGACTCGGGCATCACCGGTCCCGCCGCCACCATCGGTGGTCGCCAGCAGGCCCCGGCCGCGCCCGAGAACAACAGCCTCATCAACCAGTCGCGTCAGTACGAGGTGTACCGCTTCCAGTACACCTACAACGGCAACGACGGCCTCGTCGAGTTCACCCTCGCTGACGCCGTGATCAACGTCTACCCCGCCCTCGGCGCCTTCAACGAGTTCATCGCCGCCGACCAGATCGGCTCGGTTTCCTTCGGCATTCCGACCCCGGCGACCGCCGGCATCCTCGGCCTCGGCGGCCTCGTCGCCGCCCGCCGCCGTCGCGCCTGATCGCGACGCTTCGTCCGATCCCTGACTCGGACGACGATCCACACGGAACCCGAGAGCCCTCGCGGACACGCGAGGGCTCTTTTCATTGCGCGCCCAGGTGATGCTCTTCCAAATCCAATCCCCGCAATAGGTGTATTCAAACTTGTCCCAAAGAACCTTCATCGCCATTTCTGCGGCTTGGGAGGGGATAACCCATACACATTCCAATCACGCCCTATCGGACCGCTCAGATTCACGCGATTGCCAGCGTCTTGACCAAAACTTTTTGAGTCTGGCCACTGATTTGGGCTTCGATTCGGGACAGAGGCTGGTACCATTGCTCCGTCCGAGGCGGAACCACGTGGCCGCCCCGGTCTGTGAATACGTTCCAATGTTCCTCAGTATGAACGGAGAGACAGAGATGAAGAAGGCATTTGCCCTTACTGCGATCGCCGGTCTGGCCACCGTGGCTAGCGCCCAGTCGATCCTCTTTGCCGTCGACGGCGCCGTCGTCGCCCCCGGCACCGAGATCGAGCCCACCGACGGTCAGACCTTCCAGATTGACGTCGTGCTCGACGCCACCGGCTACGGCGGCGCGTTCTTCGCCTGGCACCAGTACAACTTCAACGTTGCTGCCAACCTGAACCCGGCTGGCGTCAGCGGCAACCTCGACGAGTCCGACTTCCTCGAGACCGCCGACACCACCGCCAGCCCGGCCATCGCCGGTCCCTGGACCGGCGGCCGTCGCCCCGGTGCCTTCCCCGGCTCCGCCTCCAACAACGGTGGCTCCCGCTTCGGTGGCGACCTCGGCAACGTGGTCGATGCCTCCGGCATCACCGGCCCCGCCGGCACCATCGGTGGCCGTCAGCAGGCCCCCGCCGCCCCCGAGAACAACAGCCTCATCAACAGCAACACCGTCTACGAGGCGTACCGCTTCAGCTACACCTGGTCCGAGGACGACGGCCGCGTCGACTTCAGCCTCGCTGACGTGACCCTCAACGTCTACCCGCAGCTCGGCGCGTTCAACGAGTTCGTTGACGCCGCTGAGGTCGGTTCCTTCAGCCTCGTCCCGGCTCCCGCCACGGCCGCCCTGCTCGGCCTCGGTGGCTTCGCCGCCGCCCGTCGTCGTCGCGCCTAATCGCGAACCGACAGGCCTGACTCAGGCCTCGGCCTGATTCAACAAGACTCCGCAACCGCCCACCTCACGGTGGGCGGTTGTCTTTTTGGGCGCTTCCCGGGCACCATGGCCATGCGCTGGTACGTTTGACACGGCTTCCGACGCAGAGGTCGACACAGCGAGAGACGCCCGCATGCTCAGCAAATCTCCCGGCCCGCTCATGGTTTTCGTGGCCCTCGTGCTTGCCGCGGCCGTACCGAATCCAGGCGCCCGAGCGCAGTCCATCCTCTTTGCGTCCAACGGCGTGCTCTTGGGCCCCAGCGACCCGCTGGTCGCGAACAACGGCGACACCTTTGAGATCGACGTGGTGCTCGACGCGACCGACTACGCCGGCGACTTCTTCGCTTGGCACGCCTTCAGCTTCCACGTGCAGACCCTCGGGCACCGCGGCGCACCCTCCGCCGTCAGCGCCACCGACATCAGCGGCAACCTCGACGAGTCCGACATCCTCGCGACCGCCGACACCACGGGCCAGCCCGCCATCGGCAACCCGTGGACCGGCGGACGCCGCCCGGGCGCCTTCCCTGGCAGCGCCGATATCAACGGCGGAAGCCGCTCCGGGCCCGATCTCGGCAACATCTTCGAGAACGCACGCCTCACCGGCCCCAATGGCATCATCAGCGGGCGCCAGCAGGCCGCCGCCGCGCCAGAGGGCAACGCCCTCATCAACCAGTCTCGGCGATACGAGGTCTACCGCTTCCAGTACACCTACAACGGCGGCGGCCCCGTCGGCATCGCGCTCACCGACATCGAGATGAGCCTCTATCCCTTTGCCGACTCCACCGAGAGCGTCACGGTGACACCGACCTTCGTCGGTATGTGGGCCACCCTCGGCTTCATCGTGCCGTCGGCCCCGACCGTGGCGCCGCTCGCGGTCTTCGCGTTCGTCGCCCCACGCCGCCGACGCTAACCGCCCGCGTACCATCCGCCATGCCCAAGCCCAGCGCCGAGGATCCGACCGCCAAACTTGAGACCGTCGAGCCGATCGGCTCCCGCGTGCTCTTGCGCAAAGACGAGGACCGCAAGCAGACCAAGACGGGCATCCACCTGCCCGACAAGATCGAGATCCCGACTATCACCGGTCGCATTGTCGCGATCAGCGCGCAGATAGACAACGACGCCGACTACCCCCTCCGGGCGTACGACCGCATCTTGTTCAACCCGAAGCATGCCGTGCCGGTCGACCTAGAGGGCGACAACCGCCTGTTTGTCATCCCCGTTGAGGACGTGGTCGCTGTTTTCCGCAAGGACGACTAGCGCCAGAATTGTGCAACAACCCGGCGGCCCGGACACTTTGTCTGTCTGAACATCGTCTCTCTCAGACGAGTTCGGAGGAGACACCCATGGTTCGTTCCCGCGCTACCACCCAACTCGCCCTCGTCGTTCTCACGGCCATGCCCGCCGCGTCGCTCGCCCAAGACAACGCCAGCATCTTCGTGCGCCCGGTCGATCCCACGATCGATCTGACCACGGCCTCCGCCGTCACCCTCGAGGTCGTGGTCGACGCGGCCAACCTCACGGGCGACTTCTTCGCCTTTAACCAGTACGACTTCGATCTCCGTCTCACCGCCCAGGACGAGGCGTTGCCGCTCGCCCAGGTCACGGACTTCGCCGACCAGCCGCAGGCCACCGCGCCGACCACGGGCGTGCCCGCGCAGGGCGACCCGTGGACCGGCGGGCGCCGACCGGGCGCGTTCCCCTTCGCCTCCATCGCCGCTGGCGGCAGCCAGCAAGGCCCCTACGGCGCCGAGATCGTCCAGGTGATTCCCCAGGGCATCCGCCTGACCTCCGGCTTTGAGGTCATCACAGGCCGACAGGGCGCCCCCGCGGCCCCCGACAACAACACCTTCATCAACCAGTCTCGCGAGTACGAGGTCTTTCGCTTCACCGTCGAGCGCACGCCCGCCAACGGCGAGTTGCTGATCGCACTCTCCGACGCGATCATCAACATCTATCCCAGCGGCGACTCGGCGTTCAATCGGTTCCTTGAAGGCTTCGAGACCCGAAGCCTCACGCTCCCTGCCCTGATCCCATCACCCGCGACGCCCGCGGTGCTCGTCTCGATCGCCGCACTCGCGATCCGGCGACGACGCTGAGCGCTCGCGCGAATTCCTACCACAATCCTCTTGATTGATGCCGGGTCTGTCGGCCTCTCCGCGATACGCTCTCCATCGAGAGACCAGCCCCGCCTCCAACGCGAGGCGGCGTAGGGAGAGACAACCGTGTTCCGTATCACCGCAGTGCTCGGCCTGTGCGCGTGCGCATCAGCAGCCGTGGCCCAACTGAACGAAGTCGATGTGAACGGCCAGTCTCTGGCCAGGTTTGAGCTCGTCCAGGGCACGCCCGCCCCGGGCGAGGTTGTGACGGTGGATCTGATCCTCGACGCGTCGGAGTACACCGGCGCGTTCGACGCCTGGCACTTCTTCGAGTTCGGCATCACGATCACCTCGGAAGATGGCCCCGTCACGCCGGCTGTGGTCCTCGCGTCTGACGACCAGCCCGACGCGACGGCCGCCACCGACACGACCGGCGACGGAACCGAGGACTTCGGCCCGTTCGCCGGCGCCACCTGGACCACGGGGCGACGACCCGGCGCCTTTCCATTCGCCGGCGCGTCCAACGGAGGGTTCCAGTTTGGCAACGAGGCGACCGCCATCAGCTCGATCGTCGGTGGCGTCCAACTCGGGCTGCCCGCCGCGGGCGGACGGCAGAACTTCCCAGGACCACCCGAGGGCAACCAGTTCATCCACCGCGGGCGCGTGCTCTCCGCCTTCCGGATGCAACTCCTCATCCCCGACTTCGAGGGCGAGCTCACCATTGCCGCCCTCGACACGAACGACTTGGACGGGCCGCAGATCGATGGCGGGCTCTCGGTCTATCCCAACTTTGATGCGCCAGCCATCGAAATCGACATCCTGCAGAACCACACCATCCCGTCGCTCACCATCGCGATTCCCGCGCCGATGACCCTCGCGATCTTCGCAGCCCTCCCCACCCTACGACGACGTCGCTAACCGATCCGATTCGGCTGCGGCGATGACCCTCGCGATCTTCGCAGCCCTCCCCACCCTACGACGACGTCGCTAACCGATCCGATTCGGCTGCGGCGATCGGTCCCCACCACGCTCCCGCCCGTACCATGTTGTCGGCGTCCTTCCGCGCGGCGCCCGCGTCGGAGCCGAGCGTGACCACCTCGCCATCTATCGACCTCTCACAACCACTCGATCGCATTCCCGATCCCCTACCCCTGCCGCAGCCGCCGAAGCGCGGGGACCCCATCGCGCTCGTCGCCCGTCCTCCCGGCTCCAAGAGTCTCACCAATCGTCTTTTGCTGCTCGCCGCCCTGGCCGAGGGCGCCTCCACGCTCCGCCGCCCGCTGATCGACGCCGACGATGCGCAACGCATGCTCGGCGCGATTGAGACGCTTGGCGCCCGCTTCGAGCGGCGGGGCGACGACCTCGTCATCCATGGCGTCGCGGGCGAGTGGCGCCCCGCGTCTCCCAAGTCCACGCTCGACCTCAACAACGCCGGGACCGCGACGCGCTTTCTCACGGCGGCCGCGGTGCTCTCGCCCCGGCCCATCACCATCACCGGCAACGCGCGCATGCGCGAG
>JBCAXI010000092.1:0-9381 GCA_038534175.1 Planctomycetota bacterium
GCATCAAACGACTGATGGAGGCTGGCATCCAGCCGCACATCATCGCCTGCCGAGCTGGGCGGCCTTTGACTTCTGCTCACCCAGCGTCTTGGGCTCGATCACGTAGGTCAGAGCGACCATGCAGGCCGAGCCTGGGCCCTCCTCAAAGGCCAGCTCGCGCATCGCCTCGATATAGAACGAGTTCTCGTAGTCGCCCGCGGTCCCGCCGACCTCGATGATGACCACATCGGCCGGCTGCTGGCCGTCGCCGCGGATCGCCAGCTCGCGGACCTTGCGTTTCACCTCGCCCGTCACGTGCGGGATCATCTGCACGTCGCGGCCGAGGTACACGCCCTTGCGTTCGCGGTCGAGGATCTCGCTGTACAGCTGGCCGGCGGTGGTGAAGTTGGCCCGGCTCAGGTTCTGATCGAGCAGGCGCTCGTAGGTGCCCAGGTCCATGTCGCACTCGGTGCCGTCGTCGAGCACGAAGACCTCACCGTGCCGATACGGGTTGAGCGTGCCGGCGTCGATGTTGAGATAGCCCTCCATCTTGATGGGGGCGACCACGAGACCCTTGTCCTTGAGCAGCTTGGCCAGGCTGGACGCGAAGATGCCCTTGCCGAGCCCCGACATGACTGTGCCGAACACGATGATGTACTTGTGGTGGCCCTTGCGATAGCCATCCGGCGTGGGGGAGTAGAACTCGGTGTATTGGCTGGTCCGCCCGGCCGCGGCGAGCAGGCCGTCGGAGGCGTCGTCGTCCGGGGCGTGAGGATGTGGGGCGTGGCGAGAGGACGACTGAGGGGAAGGGCCACGCCCCATGCCGTTGCTTGCGTCCTGCTCGCTTGGCTCACCGTGCATAGGAGAGTTTACCATCTCCACCGGCGCGGACACAACCAGCTCCGACACAAACGGCGCCGCAATACGTGGCCCGAGCACGTCGCGAGGTACGCTCGTCGCGAACCGCCCCTCAAGAGGAACCCGATGCGTCGATCTGCCGCTGCTGTTTGCCTCCTTTCACTGGCGTTCTTGCTTGGGCTAGGTGCCCTGCCGCCGCGGGTCGACCCGGCGTCGGGGCGGGACCTCGACAACTGGCCCCGCTCGCACCCCTTCGACCACGAGCACATGGACCTGCGCCTAGATGTAGGCGACATGGATCGGCCCGACATTCGAGGCGAGGTGGTGCATCGGTTCCGAGCGATCGGCCGCCCCCGGGCGAGCATGACGCTCGACGCGGTGGGCATGCGGATCGAGGGGGTTTCGATGCCGGGTCGCCGCACCGCCCATCGGCACGAGGGCGATCGATTGAAAATCAGATTTGACCCGCCTCTCCCGCCCGGTGAGCCAGTCGAGCTCACGATCCGGTATCGATCTCCGGAGTTGCGTGACGACGGCGTGGGGCTCGTGTGGTCTCCCGGAGTCGGGCGGGATCGTTCCCCGCAGCTGCACACCCAGAGCGCCTCGGATCATGCGCGCCGCTGGGCGCCCTGCTTCGATTCGCCTTCCGACCGGCTCACGACGCGCATCACGCTGACCGTGCCGGACGGGTTTCTTGGCGCCGCCAATGGGGCGCTCGAACAAACCCAAGTCGAGCCCGACGGGCGCCTGAGCTGGACGTGGCGCCACGACCGACCCCACGCGAGCTACCTGTGGGTGTTCGTCGTGGGACGATTTGAGACGATCCAACTGGGTGGCGAGGGCTCGGCACGCCCCGAGCTGGACATCCCGGCGTACGTCCCGGTGGGCACGGGCGATCGCATGGGCGACGTGCTCGGGCGAACCGCCGAGATGATCGCGTTCTTCGAAC
Source organism: Planctomycetota bacterium (assembly GCA_038534175.1). Taxonomy (GTDB): domain Bacteria; phylum Planctomycetota; class Phycisphaerae; order Phycisphaerales; family UBA1924; genus JBCBZM01. The sequence continues at coordinate 1,787 of JBCAXI010000092.1, forward strand.
GCTGGACGGCGAGCCCATTCCCATGGGATCGATACGCGCAGGTGATCTGCCGCGACTTCCGTTTCGGCGGCATGGAGAACACCACGCTCACGGTGCTGAACGGGCGCGTGCTCGACGTCGAGCCGGGCGAGGAAGACGACCTGATCGCGCACGAGATCGCGCACAGCTGGTTCGGCAATCTGGTTACCTGCCGCTCGTGGGAGCACATCTGGCTGAACGAGGGATGGGCCACGTTCTGCGAGGCGCTCTGGTTTCGGCACGACGCGGGGGGCGACGAGTCGATCTATGCCGACATGGTGCAGTCGTGGACCGACGAGATTCAGGCGACGACCGAGCTGCGAGCTCCGCAGAACACTTCGATGGCGAGCCGTCGATGGAGCCATTCCGACGACGTCTACGGACGCCCGGATGACGCGTACGTCAAGGGCGCCCTGGTGCTGCACATGCTCCGAGCGCGGCTGGGGCCAGAGGTCTTTCGCGAGGCGACCCGCGCGTATCTCCGCGAGCATCGGTTCGGCGAGGTCGAGACGCACGACTTCCGACGCGCGCTCGAGCGGGTCTCGGGGCGATCCCTGGAGCGGTTCTTCATCGAGTGGGTCGAGCGCCCCGGAATCCCCGAGATCGAGATTGAGATCTCGTGGAGCGAGGCCGATCGCCTGTTGCGTGTTCGGGGCGCACAGACGCAGCCGATCGACGAGGCGAATCCGACGTACACGCTGGATGTGCCGATCGCGGTGACGATGGGCGATGGCTCGACCCGGCAACTGACGCTGGATCTGCACGGGCGTGCGCGTTCCGCGTCGTGGAGTCTGCCCGAGGCCCCGACCCGTGTCGAAGTGGATCCGGAGATGACGATCGTGGGCGCTTGGGACATCGATAAGCCGCGGGCGTGGTGGACGCGACAGCACTCAAAGGGCGGCGCGTTCGGGCGGATCAGAGCCGGGCGGGCGCTCGGCTTGGCCCAGGCGACGCCGCGCGGGTCGGTGGGCTGCTGGTGCTGCCGGGCACCGATGGGGTGGATGCGGGCGGGCGAATTCGCTCGATCGGAGAATCGCTGATGTGTGGTGCGAAGCAGTGGATGGCCGGCGCGTGCGTCGGCGTGGTGGCGGCGGCGGGGCTGGCAAGCTCGGGGAGCGAGTACTGCCGGCTGTCGAAGCTCGAGTGGGCGATGCTCCGCGCGAATCTTGACGAGCATGATGACGGCGAGGTCGCGCACTACGACCCGGAGACGGGCCGCGCGCTGCTCAACTTTCCCAAGGATCGGGGCGTCGACTACCAGCACATGCGCCTGGAGATCGACATCCCCGACATGAACACGCCGAGATGGTCGGCGAGCCAGTCGCTGGTGTTCACGCCGATCGCCCAGCCGCTGCGCGAGTTGAGGCTGGACGCCCATCTGCTGGAAATCGAGTCGGTCTCGGCCTCGGGGCGATCGGCCTCGTTCGACCACGACGGCGAGGTTCTGACCGTTCGATTTGACCCGCCGATCGCCAAGGGGCAGCGCTGCGAACTCGTCACGGCCTATCGGCTGAGCGACCCGCCAGACGGCCTCTTCTGGACACCCGAGTCAGACGCCTGGCCCGGACGCCCCGCGCAGATCCACACCCAGGGCCAGCCCGAGACCAACAGCTACTGGTTCCCGTGCCACGACTTTCCCAACGAGCGGCTCACGACCGAGCTGATCGTGACCGTCCCCACGGGGTTCGAGGTCAGCTCGAACGGGCGCCTTCTGTCGAGGTCGAGCGAGGAAGGCCGCGACACATTCCGTTGGTTGCAGGACGGGCCGCACCCGAACTACCTGGTCTCGATGATCGTTGGCAAGTTCGACATCGTTGACCTCGGCACGGACGAGCTTCCGGCGCCGGTGTACGTCCCGCCGGGGCGTGGCGATGACGTCGTCGCGACCTACGGCAACACCATGCGCATGGTGGACGTCTTTGAGAAGGCCTTCGACGAGCGCTACCCGTGGGACCGATACGCACAGCTCGTGGTCTGGAACTTCGGCGCCGGGGGGATGGAGAACACGTCCGCCACGACGATGTTCGGCACCGCGATCTATGGCGAGGAGCACACCGACGACACCGACCTCGACGGGCTGATCGCCCACGAGCTGGGGCACCAGTGGTTCGGCGACATGATCACCTGCCGATCGTGGCAGCACATCTGGCTCAACGAGGGCTGGGCGACGTACACCGAGTCGATCTGGTTCGAGGCCCGCGATGGGCGCGACGGGTATGACGCCGACACGCTGACGAACTTCGACCGCGTGACCGACCGAGACGAGGCGAACTGGCCGCACCAGCAGCCGATGGCGAGCCGCCAGTATCGGCACCCGTGGGAGGTCTTCCGGCGCGAGGCGAACCCGTACCCCAAGGGCGCCAGCACGCTGCACATGCTTCGGCGGAAGCTGGGCGACGACGTGTTCTTCGCGGGCGTGCGGCGTTATGTCGATGAGCACAAGTTCGGCGAGGTCGAGACCGCGGACTTCCGGCGCTCCATGGAGGCTGCCAGCGGCGAGAGCCTCGAGCGGTTCTTCCACCAATGGGTGTTCCGCCCCGGCGTGCCGCGGCTGGAGATTGAGACGAGCTGGCAGCCCAACGGCTCGGGCGGGCGTCTCAGCGTCGACATCGAGCAGACGCAGAATATCGACGATGACAACCCCGCGTTCTGGTTCGAGCTGCCCGTGCACGTTTACTTCGAAGACGAGACCGAGCCTGAGATCGTGACGATCGAGTGCGACACACGCTCGAGCTCGATCGAGATCTCGCTGTTGCGGGCGCCGGAGATGGTCATCGTGGATCCCGATCTGCACGTGCTCGCGGAGTTGACGATCGAGCAGCCCGCCACGCGTTGGCTCGCCCAGCTCGATCGCGGCCCGACGCTGGCGTCGCGCATCCAGGCGGCGCGGCATCTCGTTGACACGGGCGGCCCCGATGCTGGCGGCGCGTTGGAATCGGCTGCGCGCGACGCGTCGTTGCATCGCAAGCTCCGCCAGGAGTGCGTGCTGGCGTTGGGCGCGCGGGATGACGCGCGGGCGATCGGGCATCTTGTCAACGCTGGGCTGGATGACGCGTACGTCCGAGCGGACCTCGTCGTCGCGATCCGGGAGATGGGCGAGCGTGCGCTCGAGGGCGACGAAGAGGCGCCGCTCGAAACGCACGCGGAGTTGCTCGCGACGCTCGAGGCCGACGCGACGAGCGAGGCCGTGCGTCGAGCGGCGCTCGAGGCGATCGGGGCGCTCTCGCTGGATGGGTTGGCGGACCGCGTGCTGGCGGCGGCCAGCGTCGAGTCGCTGCACGACCGGGTTCGCGCCGGCGCCATCCAAGCGATCGGCGATCTGCAAATGCGCGAGGGCCTGGACGTTGTGGCGCGACACGCTCGCCCGGGCACGAACAACCGCACCCGCGCGCTCGCGATCGAGACCCTTGTCACGCTCGCCGAGCACGATCCGGAGCGTGTGTTTGGCGTGGTGCGCGAGATCTACGAGACGGACCGCGAGCGCCGATCGATCAACGCGGCGGGCCAGGGCCTTGTGGATCTCGGCGACGCGCGAGGCGTCGCGGTGCTCGAGGCGCGGGCCGAGAACGACCGCGATCGGTTCACGCGTGAGCGGGCGAGCGAGTGGGCCGAGGAACTCCGGGCGGCGATCGAAGAGGGCGAGGCCGCGGGCGCCGACTAACCGGAGGCCCGCGATCGCTCGACGAACGCCGCGTATTGCTCGGGGGTGTCGATGCCGATCGATTCGAACTCGAGCACGGCGACCGCGATATCGTGCCCGTGCTCGAGCGCGCGCAGCTGCTCAAGCCGCTCGGCTCGCTCGAGCGGCGTGGGCGAGAGCCTCGCGTACGTCCGAAGAAAGCCAGCGCGATACGCGTACAAGCCCGCGTGGCGGAGGGCGGGGCCCTCGCTTGGGATGCGCGAGCGAGAAAAGTACATCGCCCGCCGGTCCTCGCGCAGGACCACCTTGACGATGTTGGGATTGTCCGTGTCGCCAGGACGCATCGGAGCGGCGGCGGTCGCCATCGACACGCCGGGACCGAGCGCGTCGATGACCGCATCGATCGGCCCAGCCGGCAGATCCGGCTCGTCGCCCTGGACGTTGACGACGACCTGGTCGTCGGAGAGCTCGAGCCGGTCGGCGGCCTCGGCGAGGCGGCTGGTGCCGTTGGGATGGTCGGGGCCCGTCATGATCGCCACGAACCCCGCGGCCTCCACCGCCTCGCAGATCGACTCGTGATCTGTCGCGACGACGACGCGCTCCACACGTGTTGAGGCCGCGGCACACTCGCAGACGTGGGCGATCAACGGGCGCCCGGTATCCGAGGCGAGCACCTTGCGCGGAAAGCGCGAGGAGGCGAGGCGGGCGGGGATCAGCGCGATCGCGCCCATGGCCTACCCGCGCAGCTCGGCGACGTACTGCTTCAGCGCGGTGAGCCGCTCTTTGATATCACGAAAATCGAAGTTTCGAATCGCGATATCGCTGGCGATCTTCGCGGCCTCTTGCGCCGCGTCGAGGTCCTTCTCGCTTCGCGCTTTGGACTCGAGCGAGACGAGTAGCCCGTAGCGCAGCTGCATGCCCATGTCGCTGTCGGGCTCGCTGTTGCCCTCTACCGCGTCGCGGAACTTCTGGATCGACTCGTCGATCAGATCCATCTCGCGGAAGCACTCGCCGAGGTATCGCTGCGCCGCGGAACGGTTCTTGGAGTCGCTCTCGGACTTCTGAAAGAGACCGATCGCCTGCTCGTACTGCCCGAGGTCGAAGTATCGCTTGCCGAGCTCGAATTTCAGGCCGAGGTCGGTCGGGTAGGCCTCCGCGCGGAGGGTGTACTCGCGGATCTCCATCTGCAGGAACTTGGCGTGCCCTTTTTCGTACCGTTGGGCGGCCTCCTGATCGTCGGGCTTGGCCTCGGCCGCGCGTCGGAGAGCGTTGAGTTGGCCCCGAGCGATGCGGAGTTGGATCTCGCCGGCCTCCTGGCGGAATCGGAACTGCTTGGTTTCTTTGTACGCCGAGTCGAGCACCTGGAGCGCACGCTTCAAGTCCTCGGGCTTGCCTCGATCGCGGAGCGCTTTGACCAACGCCTGGATGGTGGGCAGGTCGTCGGAGCGTTGGGCGTACGCGGCCTCGGCAGCCGTGAGCAGACGCTCCTTGTCGTCCTCTGACTTCGACACGCTGTCGGAGGCCGCGAGCTCTTGCTGCTTGGCCATGTCGCGCACATTGGCGCGGAAGCCGCCGGCCTCGCCGGTCTTGTCGAATCCGCCGCCGCTGATGGTGGCCTGGGCCGTCAGGTTGCGGACGCGGGTGGAGAGCTCGGTGTCGCCGGGATCGGATCGGACGGCGAGGTCGCCCGCTTCGGCCGCCTTCTGCGGAGCGCCGATCGCGGCGAAGACGTCCATCAGTTTGGTAAACGTGTCCTTCTTGGCCTTCTTGGGGTCCGCGGCGCAGAGCATGAGCGCCCGCTCCCCGATCCAGTAGGTGGGCTCGAGGATCTGCAGCTTCGCGCCATTCTCGGCGGCCCGCACCGCCGCGGTGCCGTCCGTGGGCTTCGAGCCCCACGCGAGCAACGCGGCGAGATACTTCTCCAGATCGCCCTTGCCGGAGAACCCCTTGGATGTCTCCTTGCTCAGCTTGCTGTTCTCGCCGGCGAACGCGGTGGCGGCCGACCAGAAGCCCTCGAGCCCCTCCATGCTGTGCGGGTCCTGGCGGAGCCCACCAAGCCAGTTCTGCATCGCGTACTCGAAGTTGCCCGCCTGCTGCACAACCTTTGCATGGTCGAAGAACTTCTTGGCGTTCACAGGATTGGAAGGTGGCGGCCCGCCGGCCGCGGGCGTGTCAGCGGCCGGCTCCTCGCCGTTGGCGTTGCCGCCCTTGATCTTGCGTAGGAAGTCCAAGTCGATCTCCGGGTCGTCGCGGTCGGTTTCGTGACGGCCATCTTACCCGTACGCCGGGCGAGACCGATCGGGTGCGGCGAGGCAGGGAGATTGAGCCGTAGACTGGGCCCATGGCGACCGACCCTTCCTCGCTGCAGATCGTGCATTATCCGGATCCGGTGCTTCGGCGCCGAGCCGAGCCGGTGGACGAGGTCAACGACGAGGTCCGCACGGTGATCGATCGGATGCACGTGCTCCGAGAGCAGGCCGAGGGCATCGGGCTGGCGGCTCCGCAGGTCGGTCTGGCGTGGCGGTTGTTTGTTGTGGACGTGCCCGAGGGGGATGGGCGATCGGCCGACGACGACCCCCCCACGGCCTCTCGTGGCCCGATGGCGTTCGTGAATCCCGAGCTGATCGAGCCGATGGGCGAGCTCGAGTCGATGGGCGAGGGCTGCCTGAGCCTGCCGGACATCACGGGCGACGTGGTGCGCCCGCCGTCGATCGTGGTGCGAGCGTTGGATCGCGACGGTCAGGCGTTCACGATGCGGGCCGAGGGACTGCTGGGGCGATGCTTCCAGCACGAGTTCGACCATCTCGAGGGCGTGCTGATCATCGACAAAATGGGGCAGATGGATCGGCTGCGAAACCGCTCGGCGATCCGTTCGCTCGAGCGCGAGGCGAGGCGGTAGCGTGGATCTGGTGTTCCTTGGCTCGGGCGCGTTCGGACTGCCCACACTGCGCCATCTCTCCGAGCGTCACTCGATCAAGGGCATCGTCACCCAGCCGGATCGACCCGCCGGGCGCGGCAAGCGCGACACGCCCACACCGATCGCCGCCTGGGCCGCCGAGTCGTTGCTGAGCACGCCAGTCATCAAGCCCGAGCGGGTCAACGAGCCGGCGATCGTCGATGAGGTGCGCGGCTGGGGCGGCGACGCGTGGGTGGTGATCGCGTTCGGGCAGAAGCTCGGTGCGCCACTCTTGGCGGACCGGTTCGCGATCAACCTGCACGCGTCGCGCCTGCCAAGGTGGCGCGGGGCGGCGCCGATCCACGCGGCGGTCCTCGCGGGCGACACAGAGACCGGCAACAGCGTGATCACGCTGGCCGACCGTATGGACGCGGGTGAGGTGCTCGGACAATCGCGACGCGCGATCGAGCCGTCGCATACCGCAGGCGAGCTCCACGACCTGCTGGCCGATGACGGCCCTGCGTTGGTCGCCCAAGTCCTGGAGGCGTTTCAGACAGGCCGGCTCGATCGACAAACGCAGGACGAGTCACTGGTCACGCTCGCGGGCAAGTTGCGTAAGTCAGATGGATACCTGGACTTCGGGGATTCCGCCGAGGCGTTGCGACGGAAGGTGCACGGCCTGACCCCATGGCCCGGGGCCTCGGCGATGCTGGGCGACGCGCGGCTCAAGCTGCTGCGGGTGGAAGTGATCGAGGGTGATGGCGAACAAGCCGACCAGCCGGGGCGTCTGGTCGATGCCGCCGGGGGCGTGGTCGCGTGCGGCTGTGGCCACCTGCGGCTGCTTGAGGTGCAGCCGGCGGGCGGGCGGGCGATGCCCTGGTCGTCCTTCGCGACGGGACGGGCGTTATCAGCGGACGCGAGGCTGACGAGGATCGAGGCGTGATGCAATTGTCGCTCTGGCCATCGCGTTGGCGCCGACAACGGCCGAGACCCACCGTCAAGCCCGAGCGGCCGGTGGAGGTCCGTCCGAAACCCACGCCG
>JBCAXI010000093.1:0-9333 GCA_038534175.1 Planctomycetota bacterium
CAAGGGCACGCCCCCCGACACATCGATGCTCGACGCAAAGATCCCCGCTTCGGCGATGAGGGAACTGAGGCGCTGGGCGAGGGGCGTGAAGATCGCTTCGATCTCGGCCGAGCGCCCTCCCGGCTCGTACTCCTCGAGCAGCGCGTCGTAGAGCTCGCCATCGCTCGGCGCTCCGAGGCACTCGGCCTTACGCCGCGTGAGCTCGAGCATCTGCTCAAGGTGCGGCAGGAAGGCGTCGAAGTCCGAGGCCTCCCGCGCCTTCTTCCAGGCGTCCTGGGCGATGCTGCCGACGCGGGCCAGCTCGCCCACGAGCTCGCCAGGCAGCTTGACGGCGCGGTCGTATTCGCGGCGCATCTCGCGGATGTTGCGGGCGGTGGGGCTGCCCTCGTCACTCGTGAGCGAGGCGTCGGACTCGCAGGCGGCGATCAGCTCGCCGTAGCGCGGGCTGGTGCGTTTCTCGTGGACGATCGCGGCCATGGCCGCGGCTTGCTCGGCGCGGGCCGCGCCGGCGCCGGGGGGCATGTAGGTCTCCTGGTCCCAGCCGAGCAGCCGCGAGACGCTCTCGAGCGTGCCGGCCTCCTTGGCGAGGGTGCACAGATCGTCGTAGGCCTGGGTGGTGGTGGCGGTGGTCATGGCGGCATCCTCCGTGCGGGTGACTGGTGTACCGCAGGATACGCCTGGCGTTTCAGCCGTTTGGAAGGCGGTACGCAGAGGACGCAGAGAGGACGCAGAGGCTGCAGAGAGAGAAAGAATCAGGCCAGTATTCACTCTCTGATCTTGCTCTGCGCTCTCTGCGTTCTCTCCGCGTCCTCTGCGTACTTCTTCGTCTTGGTCAATCGTCGAGCAGCGCGTGCTGGATCGCGATGAGGGCGTAGGCGGTGATGAGGACGGGGTCGTTCTCCATCCAGCGATCGTCGACGCTGTTGAACGAGCCATCGTCGCGTTGGAGGCCCTCGAGGCGTTCGATGAGGTCGTTCCGCCACGATCGCTCGTCGACGACGCCGACGCGGCCGCCCGCGTTGACAAACGGCTCGCCCCACGCGTGCAGCGAGCGTGCGAAGGTCATGAAGTAGTAGTACAGCCCGTCGTTGCCGATGCCGGGGTTCTCTTCGAGCGTGTAGTGCCGCTCGATCCACTTGCGTGCGGCGATGACGCGTGGGTCGGTCCGGGTGAGCCCGGCGTAGGCGAAGCTCTTGAAGCCCGCGTAGGTCATGGAGCCGTACGCGCGGAGGCGGTTGATCGGCTGCTCGCCCGAGGGCGTCTCGGTGATCTCGCCCGCTTTGCTCTCGCCTCGGCCCAGCTCGGTGGCGTTGGGGCTGGTGGCGTAGATGAAGCCGCCCTGCTGCGAGTGGTCGGCGTAGGGCATGTCGTTGAATCGATCGTCCATCTGTGTGCGCTCAAGGAACACGAGCGCGCGCTGATAGGCGGCGTGGTCCGCGGGGACGCCCGAGTCGTGGAGGGCCTGGAGCATGAGGTTGAGGTTGCTGTTGTCGGGGCGTCCGTTGCGCCCGTAGCCGACGCCGCCGTAGAACGGGTGAGAGCGATCGACGCGCGCCGTGGTGCGCGCCGCGGCGTCGTTGAGCTCGTCGCCGGTCTCCTCGATCGCGTCCTCGCTGTATTGCAGCCCGATGAGAAAGGCCTGGGCGGGCTTGATGGCGTCCTCGGCCGCGGGGAGTCGCTGGCCCGACTCGTCCATCGCCAGCGCGAGGGTTGAGAGGCAGATCGCGGTGTTGTAGCTGGGCAGAATGGAGTCGTAGATCCCGCCGTCTTGCTGCTGGTAGGCGAGGATCGCGTTGAGTCCCTTGCGCACGTGCGGATCGCTGGCGTGGATCTCGTGGTCGAGGAGCATCCCGGTGAGCACGAGCCCGCTGATCGCGGGCAGCGCGGGGCCGCCCGGGTTGCGCGACCACTCGCCGGTCTCGGCGTCCTGCTGGGTGCGGAGGTACTCGATCGCGCGGGCCGCCATGGCCTCGGCGCGAGCGCGATGCTCGGGGGAGATCGCCGGTGGCTTGGCCTGGGCAAGCGGGGCAAGCCCGACACAGCATGTGGCGACGAGGAGAATGGCGAGTACGCGCATGGACGGCTCCTTCTAGCGAGCCCGGCATCGCGGCCGAGCGGTCGAACCACTCAGAGTGTCCGCGCCGTTTCCGCCGACGACCAGCACGCGAGTGTCACACTTCGTCTTGAGCCGATGCCAACAGGCGAGAGCCAGGCATCACGGCCGGTGCATCACGACCGATGCATCACGACCGAGGCGATCGCCACGGCCGCGGTCTCGATCCGCATCACGTGCGGGCCGAAGGCGACGCGGGGGATGTCGAGCGCGTCGAAGCGGGTCCGCTCGGCGTCGGACCAGTCGCCCTCCGGCCCGATGAGCAGGCGGACGCGATCGGCGGACGCGACGCGCTCGTCGTGATACGCCACCCCGGTTGCGTCGCCGGCGACGACAGGCAGGTCATCGCCCAGCGCGCGATCGATGCCGCCGCCGGGGCCGATGCGCAGGCGCCAGGCGCGCCCGCATTGCTTCGACGCCTCCGACGCGATGCGGTCGAGGCGCTCGAGCTTGCCCTCGCGCGGGTCGACCACCGTGCGCTCGGCGCTCAGCGGCGCCCATGCGGCGACGCCGATCTGTGCGAGCTGGTCGACCATCTGCTCCAGCCGCGACCCCTTCGGGGGCGAGGACCAGATCTCGAGCGTTGGGCGGACCGGCTCGACACGCCGAACCAACTCGATGCCCACATCGAGCGTCCAGCCGTCTTTCCCCTTGCCGATGGCCCGCACGGCGCCGACGCCCACGCGCCCGTCGCCCGGGAGCAGCTCGACCCGGGCGCCCTCCTCCAGCCGCTTGACCCGGGCGGCGTGCTTGGCCTCGTCGCCCACGATCGTGATCGTGGATCCGCGGTCGAACGGCTCCGGTGGGTCATCGAGATGGATACGGTGCGGTGCCATGGTCTGGCGGTCTGTTTCGGTGCGAGTGGCCGGACTGGAGCGAGCGATCAGCGCGGGCCTTTCGAGACCCGCCGAGTCTGGGTGGAGTGGAGATCGGTTGAGGCCGATAGTACCGCCGCGATCACGATGGAAACCGAACCGAATCCCAACGCGGCCGGGTCGCCGAATGGCGCCGATGATTCCACCGAAGACCTCGATTCGAGGCTCGGTGATCTGTTGTCGCGGATCGACTCGGCGGTGGAGGATGCCAAGCAGGGCGACGTGACCTCGGCCGTGAGCGTCAGCGAGGCCTTGGGCGATGACTCCAACGTCGCCACGGCTCCCCCGCCCGTCGCCGCAACAACCGATCCCGAGCCCGATGCCGAGCCGGATTCGGCCTCCGCCACCGAGGCGTTCGCGGACTCTGATCCGCCCGCGACGCCCGAGCCCGCGGAGGCCGAACCCGAGCCCTCGGATGACGAAGCGGAGACGCCGGAAGCTGTTGATGAACAGGCCGAGCCCGAGCCCGAGCCCGAGCCCGAGCCAGAACCCGAGCCGGCGGGCGCGTTGGATGACGAGGCGTCTGCTGATTCCGGTGGGCTGGATCTAACGAGCCTGATCGACGACGCGGTGTCGAAGGCGAAGGACGACGCCGCGAACGCGTCGACGGTGCAGGAGCTCGATGAGGCGCTGGCGGATCTGACCGAGACGATGCTGGAGGACGAGGACCCCGCGCCAGCCGAGCCGCCTGAGGTCGAACCGATCGCGGAGGCGGTGCTCGATCCGGAGCCCTTGGCCGCGCCCCCGCCCGAGGCCGACGCCGATCTGGATGTCGCCGAAGCCGATTCAACGCCCGAGCCGACGCCCGCGGTGTCCGAGGCGCCCGGTGCCGAGGACGCGGAGGCCGCGTCCGGCGCCTTCCCGGCGAGCGATCCGCAAGCCGTGGCGTCTGAGCCTGAAGCCGAGCGCGAGCCCAAGCCGGGGTCGGAGCCGCGTGTTGCGACGCCGGCGCCCACGATCACGATCGCCGAGCCGGCGAAGCCGCGCGACGTCGCGGGCGACGTGGCGAGCGAGCGCGAGCCGGAACCACCCGCTGCCGAGAAGCCCGAGCCGGGTCGTCGGCCCGCGCGGGCCAAGACGGAGCCCGAGGCGTCCCCCGCGGCGACGAGGGCCGCCAAGCCGAAGACGCCGTTCTGGCACCCGCTGTGGGCGCGGGTGCGCGCGTTCGTGTTGTCTCTGGGCGCCCGCCTCGAGCCCGCGGCGCTGGCGTTGCTCCGCCTGATGGCCAAGCCTCTGGACGCCGCCTCGCAGCAGGTGCGTGATCTGATCGGCTGGGTGGCGCTGGGCACGCTCTTTTGGGGCGCGTGCGTGTGGGTGGTGGTGCTGTTCTTCCGCTCGCCCACGATGCCCGAGGTGACCGAGCAGCCCGCGAGCCTGACCGAGCCCGACGGCTCGGCGGTGGGCGCGGTCTCGACCTCGTCTTAAAGGCGGTACGTAGAGAGCGCAGAGGAGGCGCGGAGAGCGAGGAGGCTCTGCGCACGTCCTTTTCTATTTCTTCTCTGCGTCCTCTGCGTTCGCTCCGCGCTCTCTGCGTACTTCTCTTCAGGAGCGATCAGAAGTCCGCCTGCTTCGGCGCGCGGGGGAACGGGATCACGTCGCGGATGTTCTGCATGCCGGTCGTGAACTGGATGAGGCGTTCGAAGCCGAGGCCGAAGCCGGCGTGGGGTGCCGTGCCGTAGCGACGCAGGTCGCGGTACCAGGCGTAGTCCTCCTTCGGCAGGTCCATCTCATCGAGCCGCGCGTCGAGCGCGTCGAGGCGTTCTTCGCGTTGCGAGCCGCCGATGATCTCGCCGATGCCGGGCGCCAGCACGTCCATCGCCGCGACGGTCTTGCCGTCGTCGTTCATGCGCATGTAGAAGGCCTTGATGTCCTTCGGATAGTCCGTGACCACAAGCGGCTGCTTGAAGTGCTCCTCGGTGAGGTAGCGCTCGTGCTCGGACTGCATGTCCGTGCCCCACTCGACCGGATACTCAAACTTCTTCTTGGCGCTCTTCAGAATGTCGATCGCGTCCGTGTACGGCAGCCTGCGGAACGGCGTCTCGATCACGTGCTTGAGCCGATCGATCAGGCCCTTCTCGATCCGCAGATCGAAGAAGGCCATATCGTCGGCGCGCTTGGTGAGGATCTCGTCGAGGACCTCCTTGAGCATCGCCTCGGCCAGGTCGGCGTTGTCGCTCAGGTCGGCGAAGGCGATCTCGGGCTCGATCATCCAGAACTCGGCCAGGTGCCGGCTCGTGTTCGAGTTCTCGGCGCGGAACGTCGGGCCAAACGTGTACACGCGGCTGAGCGCCATGCAGTACGTCTCGACGTTGAGCTGGCCCGAGACGGTCAGGTGCGCCTCACGGCCGAAGAAGTCCTGCGCGTAGTCCACGCCGCCGGCGTCGTTGCGGGGCGGGTTGACCATGTCGAGCGTGGACACACGGAACATCTCGCCCGCGCCCTCGCAGTCGTTGGCGGTGATGATGGGCGTGTGGACGTAGAAGAAGCCGCGGCGATCGAAGAAGTTGTGGATCGCGAGCGACAGGGCGTGACGAACGCGCGCCACGGCGCCGAACGTGTTCGTCCGCGCCCGCAGGTGCGCGACCTCTCTGAGATACTCGAACGAGTGCCGCTTGTTGGCGACCGGGTAGGTATCGGGCTCCTCGACCCAGCCAATGACGCGCACCGCCGACGCCTGGATCTCGACCGACTGGCCCTTCCCCTTGCTCTCGACAAGCGTGCCGTCGACCTCGACGGCGCACCCGGTGGTCAGGTGGGCGACCTCGCCCTCGTAGTTGGGCAGGTCGTTTCGGGCGACGGCCTGGATGGTGTCGAAGCAGGAGCCGTCGGTGACGGCGATGAACGAGAGCCCGCCGTCGGCCTTGCTGTCGCGGCGGGTGCGGACCCAGCCCTTGATCGTCACGCTGGGGCCCGGCTCGCTCGCCAGGGCATCGGAGACCTTCATCCACGCCATCTCGCCGCTCCCTTCGATCCGCCTCCGCTGGGGTCGGCGGGGGGGACGATGCTAGCTTCTTGTCGTGGACCACTTCGAGTATCGAGCAGGCGAACTGTGGGCCGACGGCGTGCGCGTGGGCGGGCTGGTCGATCGATTCGGCTCCCCGCTGTACCTCTACGCGGCCCGGACGATCGACGACCACATCGCACGGTTCAAGGCGGCGTTCGAGGCGTTGGATCCCGAGATCCACTACGCGGTGAAGGCCTGCGGCAACCTGGCGATCCTGCAACGCCTCGCGGGCCTGGGCGTCGGCGCCGACGCGGTCTCGATCGGCGAGGTCGAGCGGGCCCGGCTCGCGGGCGTGCCCAGCGAGCGGATCGTGATGGCCGGCGTGGCGAAGACGGACGACGAGATGGCCGCGGCCCTGGATCCCGCGCGGGGCCCGATCGGGCGGTTCAACATCGAGAGCGAACGCGAGCCCGCGCGCGTCGACGCGATCGCGGGGCGGCTGGGCGTGCGGGCGACGGCGTCGTTGCGCGTGAACCCCGACATCGACGCCCACACCCATGCGTACACGACGACGGGCACCAACGCGAACAAGTTCGGCGTGCCGATCGAGCGGGCCGAGGCGGTGTTCGAGGCCGCGCGTTCGTTGCGGCATCTGGAGCTGGACGGGCTGCACGTGCATCTCGGATCGCCGATCCAGACGATCGAGCCGTACGAGCGTGCGACGCGCGCGCTGCTGGCGCTGATCGATCGCTTGGAAGCGAGGGGCGATGCGGTGCGGTCGCTGAGCCTGGGCGGGGGGTTCGCGGCGGACTACGAGAGCGGTCAGGCGCCCTGGGCGAAGGACTACGCGCGGGCGATCGTCCCGCTGCTGGAGGATCGGGCGCGCGCTGGCTTGCGGATCGCGTTCGAGCCGGGGCGGACGATCATGGCCTCGGCGGGTGTGCTGCTGGTTCGCGTCATCGACGTGAAGCGCACGCCGACGAAGCGATTTCTCATCTGCGACGCGGGCATGAACGCGTTGACGCGGCCGGCGCTCTATGGCGCGCGGCACTTCGTCTGGCCGATCGAGCCGGGGCTCGACGCCACGCCGACCGCGCGCACCTTCGAGCCCGCGCTGGCGGGGGGCGACGCGATCGCGGTGGAGCCGGCGGATGTGGTTGGGCCGTTGTGCGAGTCGAGCGATGTGCTTGCGGTCGATCGAAAGCTGCCGCCGGTCGAGCCCGGGGCGGTGCTGGCGGTGTTCACCTCCGGGGCGTACGGGATGTCGATGTCGACCACGCTGAACGACCGTCCGCGGCCGGCCGAGGTGCTGGTGGACGGGGACCAGACGCGTTTGATCCGCCCGCGGCAGACGCTGGACGAGCTGCTCGGGCCCGAGGTTCGCGCACTCGATGCGTGAAACCGCGAGGGTCTGAGCCCCAATACCTCGCTAGGCTGACCGGTCCGAGGGCGCGGTGGGTCCAGGCGCTCGGTTTCGAGGGCCTGGTGCGTCCGATCGGGCCTCGACCAGGGTCAGAGAAGGGAGCCTCTCATGTACGGCCTCGTCATTCTCATGCTCGGCGCGGTGCTCGGCATCGCCGTCGCATCGTCGGCCACGAAGATCCAGCAGCAGGCGGGCAAGATGGCGGTGTTCGCCGCGGGCGGCGTGATCATCGTGCTGGCGGCGCTGTTCAGCTCGGTGCGGTACGTCGGCGCCAACGAGGTGGGCATCGTGAAGAAGAACGCGCTGGGCGGCAGCCTCACGGGCGGACGCATCATCGCGACGCAGGGCGAGATGGGCATCCAGGCCGACGTGCTCAGCCCGGGCTGGCACTTCGGGCTCTGGCCGGTCATCTACGACGTGACCACCGAGCGGCTGGTGGACATTCCGGGCGACCAGGTCGGGCTGGTCGAGGCGCTCGACGGCGACGCGCTGGATCCCGGGCAGCTCTTCGCGCCCGAGGTCCCGCAGTCTGAATTCAAGAAGATGGTCGAGAGCGCGGACTACTTCCTGACCAACAACGGGCGCAAGGGCCCGCAGTCGAACGTGCTCACGCCGGGCAAGTACCGGATCAACACCGAGCTGTTCCGCATCACGCAGGTCGAGCAGACCGACGTGCCCAGCGCCTCGGTCGCGGTGCTGAAGGCCAACTTCGGATCCGACCCTACCGTGGCGCGCACGGTGGTCGACGGCGACGAGCCGGTCGCGCTGGCGGACGAGGGCGAGAAGGGCGTGCGTGAGGGCTTCCTCGAGCCGGGCAAGTTCCCGATCAACACGCGCGCGTTCGAGGTGTACACGGTCTCGACGAAGGAGACGATCCTGCGATTCACCAGCGGGCAGCGTGGATTCATCCAGCAGAGCGGCGGCGCCCGCCAGAACCCGGGCGCGCCGATCAGCGAGGAGGAGGAGATCACCGTGCGCACGAGCGACGGGTTTACCTTCCCGGTGGACGTGCGCGTGGAGTACAAGATCGAGCCGCAGAACGCGCCGGTGGTCGTCGCGAAGCTCGGCTCGGACGGCACGCCGCTCTTGAGCAAGATGAACTCGACGGTGCGCGCGATCTTCCGCAACAACGCCGAGAGCGTGAAGGCGCTGGACTACGTGAACCAGCGCTCGCAGCAGGAGCGTCAGTCGCTCGTGATGCTGCAAGAGGAAATGGCGAAGGTCGGCGTGAATGTGCTCGCGGTGCGCATCGGCGACGTGGGCGACGAGGAGACGCTGGGCAATCTGCTCGCGACGCAGCGTGATCGCGAGATCGCGTTGCAGCAGCAGGAGACGTTCCGCGAGCAGCAGCGGGCGGCGGAGCAGGAGAAGGAGCTCACCCGCACGCAGCAGGAGGCGGTGGAAGAGAAGCGTCTGGCGACCGCGCGGTACCAGGTGCAGATCTCCGAGCAGGAGAAGGAGCAGCGGGTGATCGCCGCGAGCGCCGAGGCCGAGGCCATCCGCATCCAGGCCGAGGCGCAGGCCGAGGCGTACCGCGTGATCGCCGAACAGATCGGCGCGGGCAACGCGGCGCTGGTCGAGGTGCTCAAGGTGGTGGGCGAGCGTGGGATCGAGATCACGCCTCGCGTGATGGTCGCGGGCGGAGCGGGGGGCTCGAGCGGCGACGCCGAGACCACCGCGCTGATTGGGACCATGCTCGACACGATGGTGAATCGGTCCCCGGACGCGCAGCCGCGGGTTACCAGCCGCGAGAACTGACCTAAAGTCGGGTCGTGCGAGTCTCGGCCCCGATCTATCTGCCACCCCACGCCGCGACAGCGGGTGATGATCTCCTCGGACTGACCGCCGGGGAGTTTGTCGCGCGCTGCGCCGAGCGCGATATCGGCCCCGGTCGCGCGATGACCGCCTATCGATGTCTCTTCCGCGAGGGCTCGCTCGATCAGCCCATCGCGCCCGCGCGCACGGCACCGATCGTGCG
>JBCAXI010000094.1:0-9185 GCA_038534175.1 Planctomycetota bacterium
GACGAGGTGGTCGACCAGGTCACCAAGGAGCAAGAAGAACGCCTCGTCGGGACTGCGCCCGGGCCAGTTCGTGGACACGGTGATGACAGGGCGATCGACCGTGGGCGTGAGCTGCACCGGGATAAACGTCAGCCCGATGAGCCCGGCCAGCACGAGCAGCAGCACGCCGACCGTGACACCGACCGGCTTGTTGATCGAGAGGCGAACAAGATCCATCAGCTACTCCCTCTGGGCGCGTTCGTCCGTCGGCACCGCGGGAGCGCCGCGGCCGATGATGTCCAGCGGCTGACCCGGAAACAGCCGCTCATTGCCCTCGATCACGACCTCGACACCCGGTCGGAGCGCGGGCGCCCGGACCGCGACGCGCGAGCCCGCCGCGAACAACCGCTCCACTCGCGCGACCACCGCAACGCCGCCGGCGTTCCAGTACAGATACTCACCGCCGTCGTCACGCAGCAGGGCGTCTTTCTCAACCGTCAGCACAGGCTCGGCGAGGCCCGTCGGCGTGAGCCCCACGACCGACATCCCCGGCTTGAACCGGCGATCGGCGTTCTGCAGCGGCACGCGCACCGGGAACAACCGCGACAGCTCGTCGGCCTGCGGCACCACCGCCAGCTCGTCCGACTCGATCTCATCGCCCGTCGCATTGACCCGGACGCGCACGCGTCCGGATCCATCCAGCAAGCGGCCGACGAACGCCTCGGGCACGTCGATCCACGCCTCGATGTCGTTCAAGGAGACCAGCTCGATCACGTCGCCGCCCTCTTGTAGCCACTGGCCGGTCTCGGTCATTCGCCGCACGATCAGCCCGTCGAACGGCGCCTGGATGCTCATGTCTTCAAGCCGCTCGTTTGCTCGTGCCTGCTCGGCGTGGGCACGATCGAGCTCGGCCTTGGCACGATTCAGGCGTGCCTCGCGGGCGACGAATTGCTGGCGCGCCTCGTCCAGCTCACGCTCGTTCGCCGAGGCCCGCTGCATCGCCCGTTGCACGCGATCCAGATCGAGCCGAGCCCGCTCCAGCTCCGCGGCCCACTCGGCGACCTCGGCCTCGCGAGACGCGAGCGTGGTCTCGGCGACCCGCAGGTCGATCTGCGCGAGCGTGTCATCCAGCCGAGCGATCACCTGACCCAAGGCCACCGCCTCGCCCTCGAGGCAGCAGACCTCGATCACGCGTCCCTCGCTCTCCGACGCCACAACCGACTGTCGGGCCGATCGCAGCGTGCCGGTCACCGAGCGCCACCGCTCGAGCGTTTCCATGCGTGCCTCATCGACGATGACCGTCGCGGGCGGCGGGCCGCCGCCGGGCTGAGCCCCGACCAACGACGCCCACATGCAGAGTGTGAGCGTGGACACCAAGCTTGCGAATCGGCCGCTCATGAGCTCGCCTCCGTTTCGGTCGGCGAGCCGACCGGATTCGTCATGCCTCGACCGATGGTCGAGAGCAGCTCCGTGAGCGACGTCCGCTCCTCATCCGCCAGCGGCGCCATCAACGCCCGTACCGACGAGAAATAGACGGGAAGGATCGACTCGAGCCGTTCCTCGCCGCTCGGCGTGACAGAGATCTGCAGCATGCGCCGGTCTTCGACGTCGGGCCGCCGCTCGATGAGGCCCTCACGCTCGAGCGCGTCAAGCACCCCCGTCATCGTGGCCCGGGTCACCCCGCAGCGATCGGCGAGCTCCGAGGGCGTCGCCGGCCCGTGGTCTGGGCAGGTCAGCATCATCAGCGTGGTGAACTGGGGCTGGGTGAAGCCGCGATCGGCGAGAAAGCGCTGTCGCCAGCCCAGCACCTCCGAGGCGACTCGGAGCAGGATCAGATACGCCTCGGCGGAGCGAGGCTCCAGCTCGGGGTATCGATCCGCATGGGCCGCGATGGACTCATACCGGGGCAGGTCTCGGAGAAGAAAGAGGTCGGAGCGTTCGGTCATGTCGCCTGATAGTACGGACCCAAATTATTTGCGGCCACAACCGAGCAGCGGCGATTGGTAGAAGGGGTGCCGCCCGATCGCTATCCTTGCCCCCTGCCGGCGACGGACGGCACAAGAGCTCACTCCGCACCGCACCTAACGCACTCCTCGGACTGACACACCCAAGCCGACTCCCACGGGAAGCCTTAGCACCCCTGGAATCGGGGTTGATGTCCTTCTGTGTTTCTCCCCAAGGAGGGTCGACCGTGGCGTATCCCGGCACCCATTGCATTCTCGAGTTGTACGACTGTCCGCGGGACCGTCTGAACGACCACGACGCGATCATCTCGACGTTGCAAGCCGCGGTGGAGCATGCGGGCGCGACATGGCTCGGGCAGGTCTCGCACCAGTTCACGCCGCAGGGCATCACGGCGCTCGGCCTGCTGAGCGAGTCGCACATCTCGATCCACACGTGGCCCGAGTCCGGCTACGCGGCGGTCGACGTGTTCACGTGCGGCGATGTCGCGATGCCCGAGAAGGCCTGCGAGTATCTCGTCCAGGCTCTCGGCGCCGCCAAGCACACGCTGCTGAAGCTCGCCCGACGCCCCGAGCCCAAGCCCGCCGAGCCGATCAGCGTCGAGGTCCTCACCGCGATCGACTGAGGCCGAACACCTGAAGTCGTACAAGGGAGTTGCTGCCATGGCCGGGGCCCGTGTCCAATCCGATCTCTGGGTCAGCGAGTACGTCACGCCCTACGACGTGTACCTGCACGGCGTGACGCGCATCATCGCGGCCGCACGCACGCAGTATCAGGACATGCAGATCGTCGAGACCGGGGTGTACGGCAAGGCGCTCGTGCTCGATGGCAAGTGGCAGTCCTGCACCGGCGAGGAATTCATCTACCACGAGACGCTGGTGCACGCGCCCTGTCTCGTGCACGGGCGACCCAAGCGCGTGCTAGTGCTCGGCGGCGGCGAGGGGGCCACCGTGCGAGAAGCACTCCGCTGGAACAGCGTCGAGCGTGTCACCATGGTCGATATCGATGGCGAGGTCGTCGAGGCCTGCAAGACGCATCTCCCTGAGATGCACCAGGGCGCGTTCGATGACCCGCGCACCGAGCTGGTCATCGGCGACGCGATCGACTTCGTCGAGCGGGCCGAGCCGGAGTGGGACGTGATCATCAGCGATCTCTCCGACCCGATCGAGGAGGGACCGAGCTTCGCGCTGTTCACGCGTGAGTTCTTCGAGAAGGCCCAGCGTGCGCTCGCGCCCGGCGGCGTGTTCTGCGTGCAGTCGGGCAGCGTGGCTTGCGGCGAGCTCGATATCCATGCGAGGCTGAGCCGAACGCTCGCCGCCGTGTTCGACCATCGCGCGTCGTGCACGATGCCGACGGCGACGTACGCTGCGCCGTGGTCCATCATCATCTCTCGGGATGGCGAGCCGATCGATCGGATGCCCGATCCCGAGCGGGTGGACTCGACCCTCACCGAGCAGACGCGGGGGAAGCTCGGGTTTCTCGATGGCCGAACCGTGCTGGGGCTCTACCAGACGCCCCTGTATCTGCGTCGAGCAATCGAGGCCGAACGGCAGGTGTACTCCATTGCCGAGCCGCCGAAGTTCTTCGGCCAGGGCATTGCCGCGGACCGCTGACGCAAGCTTCAAGAAAACCGCCGCGATCCGAAACAACGACGCGCTGCCGGGCGTTCGTTTGTGCACACTAACATGGTGTTTGGGGGTCGGATACGGATCGCCGCCGTCGCTATGGTGCGCGAACGCCGCTCCGACCAGAGCCATCGCGTCGGGAGACCCTTGTGCGCCGAGTCACCGTGAGCCACCTCGATGACCTCCAGCCCCTCGAACCAGCGCACGCGCTCGTCGAGAACGTCGACCTCGTGCTGATCCGATATCAGCGCGACGGCGACGACCACGTTTCGGCGCTCTACGGACGATGCCTGCACCGCGGCGCGCTCATGGCCGACGGGCACGTGGAGGGCGAGGACCTCATCTGCGGCGTGCATGGCTGGGATTACCGATACGACTCCGGCGTGAGCTCGTACAACAACGAGGAGCGTTTGCACAAGTTCACAACATGGATCGAGCCGACGGATCGTGGCCGCGCGGTGCAAGTGGATGCTGATGAGATCTCCGCATGGGAAGCCAAGAACCCGCAGCCGTACGCGAGAGACGAGTACCTGGGCGCGTACCAGGACATCCATGGCACCGACGAAGAGCCGCACAACAAGCTCATTCAGAGCCTCGCCAAAGACGGTCTGCGGACGTTCGGTCACCATGGACCATCCGACGCCATGGGCGTGCCGCGCCAGGATCTGCCGACCTGGGACGACCTGCAGATCGTGACGGCACAAATGGCGAGCAAGCCGCTGCTTGATGACCACCCGGTCAAGACGCGGCTCACGATCGGCCCCGGCGCCGACAAGCCGCTCGTGCTGGATATCCCACTGTTCGTGAGCGACATGAGCTTCGGGGCATTGTCCGCCGAGGCCAAAGTCGCGCTCGCTAAGGGTGCCGAGCTCGCCGGAACGGGCATCTGCTCCGGCGAGGGCGGCATGCTGCCCGACGAACAGAAGAACAACAGCCGCTACCTTTACGAGTTGGCGTCGGCCAAGTTTGGCTACAGCCTCGACAAGGTCGCACGCTGCCAGTCGTTCCACTTCAAGGGCGGACAAGGCGCCAAGACCGGCACGGGCGGGCATCTGCCTGGCGAGAAGGTCGACCAGGCCATCGCGACGGTGCGCGGCATCCCCGTTGGGACCCCCGCGATCAGCCCCGCCACATTCCCTGACCTCAAGACAACGGCCGACTTCAAGTCGATCGCCGACGAGGTGCGAGGTGTCACCGGGGGCATCCCGATCGGCTTCAAGCTCTCGGCGCAGCACATCGAGCGCGACATCGACTTCGCGCTCGAGGCGACGGCGGACTACATCATTCTGGACGGGCGCGGCGGCGGAACGGGCGCGGCGCCGCTGATCTTCCGGGATCACATCTCCGTGCCCACCATTCCCGCCCTCGCCCGAGCACGCCGCCACCTCGACGCGTGCGATCGTGGACGCGGGAGCGACATCCCGTGCACGCTCATCATCACCGGCGGCCTGCGCATGCCCGCGGACTTCGCCAAAGCGATGATGCTCGGCGCCGATGGGGTCGCGATCGCGAACGCCGCGATCCAGGCGATCGGCTGCCTGGGCATGCGAGCCTGCAACAGCAACAACTGCCCGGTCGGCATCGCGACGCAGAAGGACCACCTTCGCGCCCGATTGATCGTGGACGCCTCCGCCGAGCGGCTGGCGAATTTCTTCGGCGCCGCGACAGATCTCATGCGCGTGCTCGCTCGCGCGTGCGGTCACGAGAGCCTGTCCGCGTTCAACATCGATGACCTCACCACGTGGAAGCGTGAGATGGCCGATCTGTCCGGTGTGCGATTTGGTGGGGTTGGATCATGATGCGCGCACCAACGAGCCGTGTTCTCGCCAGCGATCGCGCTCGGGTGCCATTGGAGCCGATGCCATGACGATTCGAGCCCAAGACCTCGAGGCCGAACTGTGGACACCGATCGCGCGGCTGGATCGCGATGCGCTGACCGAGGCGTGGCGCCAGACGCACTACGCCGCGCAGGCGGTCGTGGAGGTCGGCAAGTCGTGGGGCGAGCCGTCAGACGATCACAGCCACTCGGCGATGCTGTTCGATCCGGAGGATGAGACGTGGTGCTCGCTCGCGAGCGACGCGTTCGGACCAGTTCGCGGGCGTCTCGATATTGGCTCGGGCGTGGTCACGGTCGATCGCGATGAGCCCAATGAGGGCGCGTGGATCGACCCGACGGGGCTGTCTTTGGCTCAGCTCAGCGCGTGGACCCGCGAGTCGACCCAACGTCTGACTGGCGCCGGCGAGCGACAAACCAGCGTTCCCGCGCCGGATCTGCCGGATCATGCGCTGAGTGGCGGCGCGTCGTTCGATCTGGAAGACACCGAGACCCTGGCGGACCTCGACACGTTGTACGCGTTCACCGCCCACATGCTCCACCGCCTCGCCCTGACCCAGCGAGGTCGCGTCGTCGATGGCGAGCACGAGCTCACGCCACGCTTGTGGCCCCACCACTTTGACGCCGCCTCACTCTGTGTGCTCGCGCGGGACGCGGACGGCTCGATGACGAGCACGATCGGCGTGGGTCTCACGCCGCCGGACGATACCGATGAGTGGGGCTACTGGTACGTCTCGCCCTGGCGCCGACAGCCGGGCGCGACACGCGACGAGAACGAGACGATCGTGCCCTTGGATCGCGGACGATGGATCGATCGCGGCGACACCTCCATGGCGGTGCTGCCGGTCTCCGTGGTCACGCGGCTGGACGATCCGGGCGAGCAGTCGAAACTCGTCGCGGAGTTTGTCGCGAGCGCGTTCAACATCTGCATGGAACAACTCGTATGAGCAGCGATTCTCGACCACTGCGTTGGCACAAGGTCGCCGAGCCGGACGAGCTGCCCGACGGCCGAGTACGCACGGTCAGCATCAGTCGCGGCGACTCGGTCGTTCAGATCTGCTTGACGCGGCACGACGGGCAGTACGGAGCCCTGGACAACGCCTGCCCGCATCAGGGCGGACCGCTCGGCGAGGGCTCGATCGAGGACGGCTGTCTCCGGTGCCCCTGGCACGGATGGGACTTCGACCCGATCACCGGCAAGCCGCCGGGCGGGTACGACGATGGCGTCCCGACCTACCCGGTCGAGGCACGCGACGATGGCGTGTACGTCGGCGTGGAGGGCGAACCGCCGCACGTGCGCACCGTGACCGACGTGATGGCCGAGTCGATGGTGAACTGGGGCCTCACACACGTGTTCGGCATGGTCGGGCACTCGAACCTGGGCTTGGCCGACGCGCTCCGGCGCCAGGAGCTGGCGGGCAAGCTGACGTACATCGGTATTCGGCACGAAGGCGCCGCCGCGTTCGCCGCGTCAGCCTTCGGCAAGCTCACGGGTGATCCCGCGGCGTGTTTCTCGATCGCAGGCCCCGGTGCCACGAACATGCTCACGGGTCTCTGGGATGCGCGCGTGGATCGTGCGCCAATCCTGGCGTTGACCGGGCAGGTGAAGCAGCAGTTCTTCGGGCCCGGATACTTTCAGGATCTGCCGCTGATCGAGGTGTTCCAGCCGGTCGCGTCGTTCAACCAAATGTGCCTGCCGTCGTCCGATCACGCCGGGCTGGTGTCGTTCGCGTTCCGCAACGCCAAGCTCGAACGCCGCGTGTCGCACATCGTCTTTCCGGACGACGTGCAGACCGTTCCCGCCAAGGACGATCAGCCGGCGAGCGCGCCAGAAGGTCGAGTGCCCGCCCACACGATCCGCCCGCCCGAGGACGCCCTCGGCGAGGCGATCGCAACGCTGCGTAAGGCCGAGCGTCCGGTGATCATCGTGGGCCACGGCGCCCGGTTCGAGATCGACGCGGTGCGTGCACTGGCCGAAGAGCTCAAGGCGCCGGTCGTCACAACATTCAAGGCCAAGGGCCTCATCGGGGATCACCCGGGCGGGGCGAGCACCGCGGAAGGGTCGGGCCATCCACTCGGCTGTGGCGTGCTCGGGCGCTCCGGCACGCCCATCGCCAGCTGGTTCATGAACGAGTCCGATGTGCTCTTGGTCTTCGGCGCGTCGTTCAGCGACCACACCGGCATCACGCCCAAGAAACCGATTATCCAGGTCGACTTCGACCCGATGCACCTCGCCAAGCACCATCCGGTGCAGACCGCGTTGTGGGGCGAGATCGGGGTCACGGCGCGGCTGCTGCTCGAGGCCGTCCGAGGGCGGCACGCCTCGCGCGATCACACGGAAGAGGTAGCCGAGCGTTGGAAGCTATGGCGCGATGAAAAAGCTAGCCGGCTGCGGGATGACCAGGGCAAGGGGGTTTCCGCGGCCGCCTTGTTTGACGCGCTCACCCGAAAGGCGCCGAGCGACGCGATCATCGCGGTGGACGTCGGCAACAACACGTACAGCTTTGGTCGGTACTTCGAGTCGTCGGGCGACCAGGCCGTGCTAATGTCGGGCTATTTGGGCTCGATCGGCTTTGGGTATCCCGCGGCGATGGGCGCCTGGGCCGCGACGCAGGTTGAGGACCGCTGGGACGGCCGCTTCCATGGCCGACCCGTGCTGGCGGTGACCGGCGATGGCGGCTTCGGCCAGTACGCCTGGGAGGTGAACACCGCGGTGAAGCACGGCATGAACATCACCCACGTGCTGATGAACAACAATGAGCTCGGCAAGATCAGCAAGGAGCAGCGTGCCGGGCACTGGGAGGTCTGGCAGACATCGCTGACCAATCCGAACATCGCCGAGTACGTGACATCGTGCGGAGGCCTCGGCATTCGCGTGGAACACGCGGACGCGCTCGATGACGCGATCGAGCGTGCTCTGGCATTCGAGGGCCCCTCAACCGTCGAGGTGATGACCGATGTCGAGCTTCTATAGAACCTTGGGGCTGTTGCTACTCGCCGCCGCGAGCCTCGCGCTCGCGGGGTGCGCGTCGGGCTCGAAGCGCGCCGATCTGAGGGCGTTGTACTCGCAAGCCGCCCAGCAGCCCGAGTCCGAGCGGGCGCCGGTGATCGTCATTCCCGGCATCCTCGGCTCCAAGCTCATCGATGGCCCGAGCGGACAAGCGGTGTGGGGCGCCTTCAGCGGCGACTTCGCGAATCCGGGCTCGGCAGAAGGCCTGCGACTCGTTGCGCACCCGATGGGCGAGGGGACGCCGCTGCGGGATCTCCGCGACGAGGTCCTCCCCGATGGCGCTCTCGATCGCGTGAGCGTGCCCGTCTTTGGCGTGCCGGTTGAGCTTCGCGCGTATGTCGACATCCTGCTGACGCTTGGCGTGGGCGGATACCGAGATCAGTTGCTGGGACAATCGGGCGCCGTGGACTACGGAACCGAGCACTACACGTGCTTCCAGTTCTCCTACGACTGGCGGCGTGATGTCGCGGAATCTGCGGCGAAGCTCGCGACATTTGTAGAAGACGCCCAGCGTCTGCACATGTCCAACACCGGCACCACGACGCCGCCGAGGGTGGACATTGTGGCGCACTCGATGGGCGGCATGGTGGCGCGGTATTACCTTCGCTACGGGGCCGCCCCACTGCCGGCGGACGGCTCGCTCCCGCCGCTGACATGGGCCGGCGCCGACCAAGTCGAGCATCTGATCATGGTCGGCACACCCAACGGCGGCTCCGTGCACGCCTTTCTGCAGCTGCTGAGAGGCACGCCCCCGATTCCCTTTGTGCCTGACTAC
>JBCAXI010000095.1:0-9150 GCA_038534175.1 Planctomycetota bacterium
GCAGTATTCGGCTTACGCGAGACCTGGAAGTGAGTTGAGTTCAGACGTGTGATCTTCCGTTCTCGCCGACGCTGAGAGTCTGCACGGTCGAGACGCCGAGGGCCGACTCATCATCGCCCGTGCCGAAGACGCCGTCGTCGCCCGGCTCGATGCCAGCCGTCACCATCACGTTGGCGGCGAGGCCCGCGATGCTGACCTGCTCGATGCGTCCTGGCTTGACGGTGTCGGCGTTCACGCCGATGCCGCCGGGGCGGAGGTCCTCGCCAAAGTCCGTCGCGCCGGCAAGCAGGTACGTGTTCACCACGCTGCCCTTGACGTCGACGTTGAAGATCGAGTCGCCCGCGGCGAGCACCGAGCCGCGTTGATTGGTCAGCCCGTCATTCTGGATCGAGCCCGACACCGAGAGGTTCCCGATGGCGCGCCCGGCGAAGATGAACGTCTCGAAGACCGAGCCGCCGTTGACCGCGATGTTGCCGATGTTCTGGCCCGCGGTGATGCTCGGCCCGTCGATCGCGGCCGTGCGGCCCACGCCCGGGGGCAGCTGGTTGCGGTTCGCGTCGGCGAAGACGCCCGCCGACAGCGTCGGGTTGATTCCGATGTCCCCGAACACGCCGTCGGCCGACGGGTTCACCGAGACGTCGAACAGGATGTAGTCCGCGTGGATGTCGCCCAGCAGGTGCCCGGCGTTGATGGCCACGCCGCCGATGTTGCCGTCGAACGCGCTGATGCTGCCGGTGGGCAGCAGCGAGCCGTTGTTGAGCGTGATCGTGCCGATGCCGCCGGAGAAGCTGGTGATGTCGGCGCCGAAGTCGCCGTCGATGACCACGGTGTTGATGCGGTCGAAGGACTCGATCGAGCCGTCACCCAGCGTGCTCGCGCCCGGGCGGTTGATGGCCCCACCGACCTCGATGCGATCGATCACCCCGCCGGCGCGGACGTCGGCGTAGAGCTGGCCCTCGGAGGCGTCGACCAGGTTGATGCCACCGCGTGAGAGGATGACGTTGGGCGCGCCCGCCTCGCCCACGTGGCGCCCGGCGATCAGCTCGTTGATCGCGGCCGCGGCGTTCACGTTCAGGACCAGGTCGTTGCTCGCGTCGAGCCGCTGGATGGTCCCGCGCTCGCTGGTGGTCTCGATCGTCGCGATCAGGTCGCCCGCGAGTGTTTGCACCGTGCCAATCGGGCCGACGGAAACGATGTCGCCCACGAAGCCCGTGCCGCTCGAGATCAGGTCGATGCGCCCGTCGGGGCCCTCCGACGAGATCGAGACGTTGAGCATGTCGCCGCCCGAGGTGACGTTCTGAATCGCGCCCGCAACGCGAAGCTGCGAGGAGCGGATCGACTCGCCGGCCGAGAACGCGTCGAGTCGGCCCGTGCGCACGACCGACGCGAGGATGTCCTGCGTCGCGGCGATGCTGGAGGTGACGTTGTCGACGTTGAAATCGAGGCGCGCAATGGTCGCCGCGGTCACGCCGCCAAGCAGCGAGCCCTCGATGTTAACGATGAGATCCTCGATGTTGCCGGCGTTGCCGTTGGTCGAGATCGACTGGAGATCCTCGCCGCCGACGATGATCGACGCGGACGCCTCGGTGAGCGCGCCGCCGAGCGTCGAGTTGCGGAACTCGTCGGCCGAGATCGCGCCGATGTCGTCGTTGATGTTGATGAGCGAGCCGTCGTACGCGCCGCCGACAAGCTGCAGCGTGTCCAATCGCGCCGCGGAGATCTCGGAGCGGAAGAAGTTGGCGTCGGTGCCCAGCACCTGGCCGATGACGGCGCGGTCGACGCTGGTGCCGCCGGTGAAGGGCTCCCACCAGCGGCTGAGCGTGCCGCCCTGGATCGAGAGATCGCGGAAGTCGCCCCCGCCCACGAGCTGGATCGTGCCGATGCCGCCCGTGCCCCCGACAACGGACGTGAGACCGGCCTGCGTGGTGAACGTGACCGGGCCGGAGACCACCAGGTTCGAAGCGCCGATGACGCCGGAGAGGTTGACCTCGCGCCCAGGCGCTCCGCCCAGCACGAACCCGATCTCGTCCTCGGCGAAGATGCCCACCTCGGGCAGCGGCGCGTCGGAGGTGCCCAGCAGGCCATCGCCCACGTTGATCGTGTTGATGAGCGGGGCGTAGATGCTGCCCACAATGCCGTGGAACTCGCCGGCGGGGGTGACGCTGTCGCTGTTGGCAGTGAGGGTGATGATCGCCGTGCCAGCGCCCTGGAGGATGACATCCCCCACAGCGCCGGAGACGCGGACCTCCTGGATAAAGCTGTTGCGCAGCACCAAGCCGTTGAGGTACGGGTCGAAGAAGCCGCCCGAGTTGTCCAGGAAGAGGCTCAGTCCGTTGTAGCCCGCGGTGACGGGCTGGAAGATGCCGCCGTTGAACTCGTTGAACGCGGCGCCGGGTGTGAAGCCGAGGGGCGAGCCCACCTCGCCCTGCAGCCCGGACGCCACGCCGAGGCGTGGGCCGATGGTGTCGAGGCCGTAGTCGGGCACCTGCGTTCGTCCGAGGTTGCCACCGGCGATGATGAGTCGCTCGAGCTCTTGCAGATCGAGCGAGACGATGTCGCCGCCAACGGTGAGGTTCTCAACCTGCGTGAGCCCATCGCCGTCGCGCTGGTCGATCTGCCAGACATCGATCTCGGTCTGTCCATCGAGGCGGATCGCCGCGCCGTTCGCCGAATCCGTCACGGTGATGCGCCCGATGCTGACCACATCGGCCTGGACGCCGCTGGTGATGACATCGAGCCGCTCGCCGCCGGAGAGATCGACCTCGATCGTCGCGATCGCGACGCCGAGCGAGCCGGTGATGGGCACGAGGCGCACGAAGCCGAGGGCCGCGCCGGGACGCATGGTGCCGAGCACCTGCACCGTGACGACGGCGCCGCCGTCATCAATAAAGGTCAGCGGCTGTTCGGCGAAGATCGTCTGCGTCGTGTCGGCGCTCGCCTCGGAATCGATCACGGGCGTGTCGATGAAGCGCACGTCCGAGCCGAGCCCGGTGACGATGGTCGGCGCGCCGATGAAGCCGAAGTTGCCGTCGGCGCCGCCCTGGTCGTCGCCGAGATCCTGCTGCACGAGGAACGCGCCGAGCGTCGAGTCGCGGGGCAGCTCGATTGACGTGCCGCCGGCGAAGAACGCGGCACCCGTGCGGATGACGCCGATGTCGCCCACGCCCGCCTGGGTGCCGGTGACGATCGTGTACGAGCCGCCGAAGACCGTCCCGGTGTCGCCGATGCCCTGGTCGCCATCGACGCCGATGCCGCCCAGGATGTCGAAGTAACCGATGTGGCGACCGATGTCGAAGTTGACCGTGCCGAAGATGTCGCCGTCGAGCGCGCCGCCGTCGTTGGCGAGCCCGGACACGCCGGTGTTGACCTGCCCGAGATCGAGACCCGTGCTGATGTTGAGCGGGCCCACCTGGATGGCGCCGGTGCCGTTCTGGATGTCCGAGCCGGTCGTGATGTTGAAGATCGAGCCCGCCGGCGCCGAGTACGACCCGGTGCGGAAGGTCATGAGCAGGTCATCGTCGAGCGTGGTGTTGATGACCGCCGAGGGGCTGAGCTCGGCGCCCGCCGCCGATCCGAAGAAGGCTGTGCCCACCCGGATCGTGCCGATGTTGCCGCCCAGCGCGGTGACGATGTTGCTGCCCGAGCCGCCGCCGGTGCGGTAGGACCCGAGCGTGACCGGGGCCATGCCCGTGAGCGTGATGCTGTACGACACGCCGTCGAACTCGTCGCCATCGGCGACCGGATCGAGCGTGCTCGTGACGACAAGGTAGAACGTGCCGTCCGTGGGCGGCTCGAACGTGAAGCGCGAGGGGGCCGGGCGGTTGCGTTGCCCGCCCTGCAGCGCCGCCAGGGTGCGCCCGTCGTCATCGACGACGCGCGTGTAGACGCCCGCGGTGCTCTGGATCACGACGCTGCGGTTCTCGGAGGCGCTGAACGCGAACACGTCCGAGGTGTCCTCGGCTTCGAACCCGTTGAAGAACCCGACCTCGCCGCTGAGCAGCACGCCCGTGCCGATCGAGCCGACGAACTCCGACGACAAGATGGTGTTGTTGCGGTACGTGTCCTGCCCGAAGCTGTAGATCGCCGGCACGTTGCCGAAGTCGAACGGGAACTGCATCGGGTTCGTGTCGAACGGGCTCGAGAACGAGAAGACGAAGATGCCCTGGGCGAGCAGGCGATCGATCACGATCTGCTCGGGGTTCTCCAGCGTCTGGTCGAACGGCTCGATCGTCTCGCGCTCCGTGTACGTCAGGATGTCGCGCGGCGGCGCCAGCTCCTGCTCGTTCACGCGCGACAGCACCGTCACATCCGCGCGCGATTCGCCACCGATCGCCACCTCGCGCACCGTGCGACCCAGCGTGATCTGCGAGGCCGTGCGGAACGAGCGGTCCTCGTCGGTGCCGCCGAAGCCCGAGTCGCCCTCGAGCCGGAAGAAGCCCGCGTCGCTGGAGACCAGGAACTCGCCCACGTCGCCCTCGATCGCGAACGACCCGTACAACGCGCCAAGACCCACACCCTCGACCGCGCCCTCGAACAGCGAGCTGCCGAACACCATCGCGTGCGCGTTCACCACGCCGAACGGGCTGCCACCGGTGAAGAAGATGCCCTCGGTGAAGTTGTTGCTCGCGTCGGCGCCGGTGTCGTTGAACGCCGCGTCCTGCACGACCGGGTTGGTCACACCGGGGGGCAGGCCCAAGGGGTTGTAGTTCGTCAGCGGGCGATCAAACGGCGAGCCGATGATGACCGAGCTGCCCGCGGGCGAGAGCCCGTGCACCGATACGTCCGTGTCAGCGAAGTTCGCGAAGAAGCCAAAGCCCGCGTCCTCGAACTGGTCGTGCAGGCCCGTGAACCCCGCGCGCGTGAACACGAATCCGCCCTGCACGAACTGGAAGAAGTCCACCTCGTCGCCCGCGGTAAACGTGTCGATCTGGCCGCCGAAGATCCGCAGCGAGCTCAGCTCGTTGGCGCCGGAGATCTCGATCCGCCCGATGCCGTCGTTGAAGTTCGGGATGCCGTTGTCGTCAGAGTCCACCAGCGTGAGCTCGGCACCCTCGGGGCGCCCGAGACCCAGCGTCTGGATCATGTCGCGCCCGTACAGGTCCGTGAAGCTCACCGACGCGCCCTCGGGCCCGGTGAACCAGACCTCGGCGCCGAACACCCGCGTCTCGACCACGTCGGCGAAGATCGTGTCCGTCACCTCCTGGTACGTCACGTCGTCCAGCACCAGCGTCTGGCTGATCGAGCTGACAATCTCGACCTGGTCGAATCCGAGAATGGAGCCCGGGCCAAGCCCGAAGTCATCAGCGTCGCCAATATCGAACGTGAACGTGCCGCCCACGCCCTCGGCCGCCAACGCGCCGTCCGTGAACGACGCGAGTAGCACGCGGTCGTCCATGCCGTCGAGGTCCAGATCCAGCCCCGCGAAGACGCGATAGAAGTTGATCGTCGTGTTGGCGGTGTCCAACGCGCCGAGCGACGTGAACGCGAAGCCCGACATCGGCTTCGTCGGCACGCTGCTCGCCAGCTGCCCGTCCTCGGGCTCGTCCGTCACCGCCTCGAACAACGCGGCGCTGCCCGGCTGGAACCCCAGCGAGAGCGCCTGCGGCTCGTCGTCCGGATCCCCTGGAGTCAGGTCGATCACCGACGCCGGCGCCCCGCCCAGCGGGAAGTCCACCAGCGAGAGACGCAGCATCGAGCCCTCGAAGATCTCGGGGCGGTTGATCGGGCCGAGCGCGTCGTCGTCGAACTCCTCGACCGTCACGTCGAAGTCGCGCGTGCCCGCGTCCTCCGACGTCACCAGCACCGGGATCGTGTACCCGAACACCGTGCGGGCCGTCGCGACCTCGGCGCCCACCGGCACGGCGTCGATCGTCAGCGAGAACAGGTAGCGCCGATCCTCAAGCGCCTCGACGCTGCAACCACCGGCCATCTCGGCCAGACGCGCGGCGTTCCGACGCTCGCGACGGGCTCGCCGCTCGTCTCGCGCCGACTCCACGCCGCGATGTCCGAACGACCCGATCACGCTTCGCAACCATGCCATGAGACTGATCTCCCGGCGCCGCCGAGGCGCCCAATCCGACCATCAACCCGTCCCCACGCGCTGCCGGTCTTCGAGGCCTGTCGCGGCCTCGCTCGGGACGACGCCGTTCGTCCCGTCCGCCGCGCGATCCCCGCCCATCCCGCCCGATCAGCTCGCCCTCGCCGAAGCGAACGCGATCCTCGGGCGCGACAAGCTATCCGCCGCCGACCGCGCCCTCAAATCGACACCTTCCCCATCCGGTTCCGGCGTCGTGGTTGTACGCGGCTCGTCGGCGCCGAGCGGATCCTCGCGAGCACTCCGGCTCGCCCGATCCGCCCTCACCGGCCCCGGATCCGCCGCTCGGGCGGGCCATGGCGACAAGCGGGGGTCGCCGCGGGGCGTCGTCTCAGCCCACCCCGACCCACGCGGAGTCCGAATCGGCCAGTCGACGGCGTAGTGTGCCACCCCCACCGCCAAGATGCAAGCACCCAGGGCAAGATGGGACGGGTAGCGATCCGCTATCCGTGTCCCGGGACCCAGCGGATCCCACCGGATCAAGGCGTGTCTACAGGATTCGCT
Source organism: Planctomycetota bacterium (assembly GCA_038534175.1). Lineage (GTDB taxonomy): Bacteria > Planctomycetota > Phycisphaerae > Phycisphaerales > UBA1924 > JBCBZM01. Next base: position 6,599 of record JBCAXI010000095.1, read on the forward strand.
TGGCTCGCGGATAGCTGCCCAGCACCACCAGATCCTTGCAGTGCTTCTCGGCTTCGAGAATCGCGCGGGCCATCGACGCGTCGTCCCGGTGCCCCTGGGCGTCGATAAAGAAGGTGTACTCCCAGCTCACCCGACCCGTGGGCCGCTTGTCGATGTGGGTCAGGTTGATCCCCGCCCGCTCGAACACGCCCAGCACCTCGACCAGGGCACCCGGCTTGTCGGCCGTCTGAAACATGATCGACGTCTTGTCGTCCCCGCTCCGCTCGGCCCGCTGACGGCTAATGATGAAAAACCGCGTGATGTTGTCCGGGTTGTCCTCGATCCGCGGGAACAGCACCTTGAGCCCGTAGATCCGCCCCGCCAGCTTGGACCCCACCGCCGCAGCCGCTGGCTCGGCACCGATCTCCCGCGCCTTCTGGTTCTCTTCGATCGCCGTCTGCGCCGCCCGGCTCGAGCTGGCCGCACTGATCAGATCCGCCCCCGGATACTGCGTCGCGAGCCACGTCTTGCACTGGCTGAACACCTCGGGCTTGGAGTGGATCCGCCGCACCTCACTCGGCTTGATGTTCGCCAGCAGCGCGTGGTGGATCGCGATCAGAATCTCGCCGTACACCGTCACCGAGCCGTCGCCCGAGGCCTGGTCCTGGAACGCGCCCAGTGTCTCGGCGATGCCGCCTCCCGTCGTGTTCTCGATCGGCACCAGCCCATAGTCCACGTGCCCGCGACGTACCTCGGTGAACACACCCGCAATCTCGTGCAGATCCTCGTACTCCACGCTCGAGCCGAATTGCGTCACGGCCGCGTGGTGCGAGTGCGAGCCCGCGGGGCCCAGAAAACCGATCCGCAGCGGCTGCTCCAGCGCGAAGCTGCCGCTCATCAGCTCCTTGTACACACCCTCGATCGTCCGCTGCGGCAGCGGCCCGTCGCTTGAGCCCAGCACCCGCTCGAGCACCTCCGCCTCCCGGTGCGGCGCATAGATCGGCACGTCCCCCCGCTGCTTGGTCTTCCCGACCTCGACCACCAACTCGGCGCGCGCGTTGAGCAGATCGACCAGCTTGGCGTCCACGCGGTCGATGCGCTTGCGCAGATCGTTCAGCGCCGAGCCGGCGTCGCCCCGCTTCGCGGACGACGGCTTCGCGGACGACGGCTTCGCGGACGACGGCTTCGCGGAGGACGGCTTCGCGGAGGACGACTTCCTGGTCGATGTCTTGGTCGACTTCTTGGAGGCGCTCTTGGCCGCCGGTTTCTTGGTGCTCTTCTTCGTGCTCTTCTTCTTCGCGGCCATCCAGACTCTCCACGCCCGATCGCCCAGGACCGGAACGAGAACTCTATCGGCGATCACCCCGAACCGGTCCGGCCCGATTCCCAAGCACGTATCCTGAGGATCCCCGATCTTCTTGGAGCCCACCGTGCCCTTCGCCTCCCTCCCACTGCTCGCCGCCACGCCCGCCGGGGCCACCATGCCCGACGCCCTCATCCCCGAGGGGATCGTCTCCGAAGGATTGGGCGGCGAGATCGCCGACACCACCCAACGCCTCATCCAGGACTGGCCCCTCGAGACCATCGCGATCCCCGGTGTCGTGTTGATCGCCGGCGTTGTCCTGTGGGCCGCGGGCTCCAAGCTCATCCGCCCCGTCTTCGCGGTGCTGGGCCTGGCGCTCGGCGCCGGCGTGGGCTACCTCACCCTCCCGCTGCTGGGCTGGCAGACCCTCTTCGGGCTCGACTCGCCCATCGCCGGGCTCATCGTCGGCGGCGTCGTCGGGCTCACGCTCGCACTCCTCCTCTACCGCCTCACCATGGGCATCGCCGCCGGCACGGCCCTCGCCTTCGCCGCCGCCCTTGCCGCCGGGGTCTATCTCAACGCCAATCCAACGCCCGTTCCAGAGCGACCGCTCGCCGAGGCCGTCCCGCTCGACGAGCTCACCATGGACGGCATCCCGGTCAACCCCGATGAACCAACCGGCGCCGTGCAGTCATTCCAGCCACGCCTTCCCGAGGGCTCGTACGAGCAGGCGCGGGCCGTGGGAGAGCAGTTCGCCGCATGGGGCCAGGACATCTGGCGTGACCTCGCCTTCCAGGATCGCGTCATCCTCCTCGGCGCCACACTGGGCGCCCTCACGCTCGGCCTCGCCTTCGGGCTCGCCGCACCCAAGAAAGCCTCGATCCTCATCTCCGCCCCCTTCGGTGCGACTGTGTGGCTCACCGCCACACTCTGGCTCCTCTGGGCTCTCTTCGAGCTGAACGTCGGCGAACGCGTCGGGGCGAATCCGTCCATCTCGCTCATCACATGGGTGGTCGTGTCGCTGCTCGGCGTGGTCGTGCAGCTCGGCGGCGCCAAGCGCAGCGACCGCCGAAAGGCCCGACGCGACCATCGCGATGATGACAACGACTACGACGAAGACGAAGAAGACGAGTAGGGCGAACATCAGATAGGCCGCGGCCCAACCCGCACGCTCGCCCTGCAAGTTCCAACTTGCGTGCGGTGACGCGAGCGAAGGCGGACTCAGCGAAGCTCGGGCCGTCGCTCAATCGCCACCGACGCGTCCAACGCT
>JBCAXI010000096.1:0-9077 GCA_038534175.1 Planctomycetota bacterium
CCATGGCCTCCCCGATGCCCAGCGTGGCGGTCTTGATGCGGACTTGCACGACGGGCCCGACGATCTGCGCCTCGATGTGGGTGCGTTCGAGCATGCAGGCGGTTTCGAAAGAGGTGAGCATGGCGTCCGACAGACGCGGCGCCGTGGTTCCCATCCCATCAGGAGTCCATGGGTTGGTGGAGTGGGGGGCGAGGAGACGGGCGCTGGTTAGCTGACGGCCTTGACGGCGCCGTCCTCGGAGCGGGCGAGCGCGAAGAGCTTGTGGAGCCGCGTGACCTTGAGGATCTCGAGCAGCTCGGGCTTCAGACCGAACAGCGCCATCTTGCCGGCGTGCTCGGTGGCCTGCTTGTTGATGGAGACGAACGAGCCGATGCCGGCCGAGGCGAGGAAGGCGATCTCCGACACATCGATCGCGATGCGCCACCCGGCCTGCTGGGCGGCCTGGGTCAGCTCATCGGTCAGGATCGTCGCCTCTCGTTCGGTGACTTTCTCGCAGCGGACCCGGGCGAGGCAATAGCCGTCTTTGAGCTCGGCGTGGACGAATGTGGAATCGACGATGGCCATCGGAAGAGTGTAACCATCGCCCACGCCGGGTCGATGTCGGGCACGGAACAGGACTCAGTGCCGGGCGCCCGCCAGCGGTGGGGGCGGATCGACCGAGGGGGGCGAGCGGAAGGGAATGGGGTGCCCGGCGGCGTTGATCGCGACCATCGTGATCGTGGCGCTTGTGACGGGCACGGTGTCATCGGTGATGTAGCGTTCGGCCTCGACGTCGACGGCGACCGTGACGGACTTCTCGCCCAGCCGGATCGCGTGCGTGTAGAGGTTGAGCGCGTCCCCGAGGAGGACGGGCGCCCGAAAGTCGACGCGTTCGATCGAGGCGGTGACCCAGCGGTGGCAGCCGTGGTGCCGGGCCTCGATGAATCCGGCCTGGTCGATGTACGAGAGGATGACGCCGCCGAAGATCGTGCCGTACTGGTTGGTATCGCGTGGCATCGTGACGACCCGGAGGGCCAATCGGCGCGCTTCGCTGCTGGTTGGGTGGCTTGGGGGCATGACCGGATGGTTGCCCGGCTCGATGGGCGAGAGCCCCTTGGAGCAAAAAAGAAGACGACCGGGTCGTGTGGGACCGCGGTCGTCTCGAGAAGAAAGGCTTATTCGGGGCGATGGTAGCCCACTGGAATGCTAGGGCAATTTACACGACTGTGAGGAAAACGCCAAGGGGATCCCGGGCCACAGACGGGGGGTTCCTAAGATCTTTACGGTTCCGAGCGGGCGTGGTTGCCTAGATGGGCAAGCTGTGTGACGTGGGTGAACCCGTTTTCGGACTGGCACAATGGAGAGGACGATGTCGGAAATCGCGACCACGGGTGAGACCGTCGCACGCCAACTGCCCGAGGGCGTCCGCGTCCTGGCAGAGAAGGCCGTCGGCGAGACGCTCGTCCGCTACCGGAGCGGCGTCGGGCTGCTGGACCGTCGCCTGTTCGAGCTGAGCGACCCGCACGCCGACGCACGCTTCGATGGCGTGGATGGGCTGGGCTCGTGGTCTGTGCGTGTGCTGCTGGGTCATCTGGCCGACGCTGAGCTGGTCTATGCGCACCGCATCCGTCGCGCGGTTGCGGAGGACCGCCCGGTGCTGGCGAACTGGGACGAGGCGCCCTTCATCGATGCTGGGTTGTACGAGGCGGGCACAGGCCAGGCCGGCCTGCGGTCGGCGCCGCCGGTGGGCGGGTTCGTCGCGATGCTGTACACAACGCGTCAGTGGCTGGGGGAGTGGATGATGGCGCTGGACGACAGCGTCTGGTCACGGACGCTGCTGCACCCTTGGTACGGCGCTACGACGACACAAGAGCTGCTCGCGATCGTGACGTGGCACTTCGAGCATCACGTGGGGTTCCTTCGTCGCAAGATGGACCGCCTGGTGGGCCCGGTCGCGCCCGGGGGCTGCTGCTCTTCGGGCGGCGGGTGCGCGTGCGAGGCCGAGGGGAAGGCCAAGCCCGACGAGGGCGGCTGCTGTGGCGGCGGCTCGAGCGAGCACTGATTCAACGGGAGCTGAGCCATCGACGGACGGTTCGACGAGCGTCGGTATCTGATTCCGTTCCGATCGGGGCTGCTGCCCCAGATCTTCACGGACACGCTGGTGATCGGCGCGGGCGTCGCGGGCCTGCGCGCGGCGGTCAGCGCGAGCGAGGGCGGCGATGTCATCGTGCTCGCGAAAGGCCCGATCGAGCAGAGCGCGACCGCGTGGGCCCAGGGGGGCGTCGCGGGTGTGCTGGCGTCGGACGAGGGCGCCGAGCCGCACGACTCGGTCGCGGCGCACCTTGCCGACACGCTCGAGGCGGGCGCGGGGCTGTGTGACGCGCCGGCGGCCCGCCTTGTGGTCGAGCGGGGCCCGGCGCGAGTGCGCGAGCTGATCGACTGGGGTATCGGCTTCGACCGAGGCGCGGACGGCCGATTCGAGGCCGGGCGTGAGGGCGGGCACTCGTCGCGTCGGATCTACCACGTCGGTGGCGACGCGACGGGGGCGGCATTGCAGCGCACGCTGGCCGAGCGCGTCGGTGCGCTCAGCAACGTGCGTGTGTTCGATCGCTGCTTCGCTCTTGACGTGGTGACGCCGAGCAACGCCGAGGGGGCTCCGGCGCTGGGAGCGATCACGCACCACCCGCGCTATGGGCTGCAGATGATCTGGGCGCGGACGACGATCCTCGCGTCCGGCGGTGCCGGTCAAGCTTTTCGCGAGACGACCAACCCACCCGGCGCGACGGGCGACGGATGGGCGCTGGCGTACCGAGCCGGCGCCACGCTGCAGGACATGGCGTTCGTGCAGTTCCATCCGACCGTGCTGTACCTGCCGGGTGCCTCGCGGAGCCTGATATCGGAGGCGGTGCGCGGCGAGGGCGCGGTCCTGCGTGACGACGCGGGCAATCGGTTCATGGAGGGCGTGCACGAGCTGGCGGACCTGGCGCCGCGAGACGTGGTGAGCCGTGCGATCGTGGACCAGATCGCGCGCCAGGGTGGCAAGCACGTGTGGCTGGACGCTCGCGGTGTGGAGCGATTCGTCGAGCGGTTCCCTTCGATCGCGGGCGTGCTGGATCGGTTCGGAATCGACCCTTCAAAGGACATGGCGCCGGTGCATCCGGCGGCGCACTACACAATCGGCGGCGTGCGAACGGACCTCGAGGGGCGAACGGATGTGCCCAACCTGCTGGCGGCGGGTGAGGTGGCGTCGACGGGCCTGCATGGCGCGAACCGCCTGGCGAGCAACTCGCTGCTGGAGGGTCTGGTGTTCGGCGCGATCACGGGCGACGTGGCGGCCGACGCGGCGCGCGAGGCGAACGGGCGGGGCCCGAGCAAGGTCGTCAGTGATATCCCGATCAGCGACCACGGGGAGCTGGACCTCGACGACGTTCGGTCGAGCGTTCGGTCGGCGATGTGGCGCAACGTGGGGCTTGTGCGCACGGGGGCCAAGCTGGCCGATGTGAACGAGATGCTCGACTTCTGGGGCAAGTACACGCTGGACAAGATCTTCGAGTCGCCCGAGGGCTGGGAGGCGCAGAACATGCTGTTGGTGGGCGCGTTGATCGCGCGGTCGGCGGCGTGGCGCGAGGAGAGCCGTGGGGCGCACCTGCGGACGGACTTTGCCGACGCGTCGGATCCGGCGTCGCACGACCTCTGGCGGCGCGGGCGCGCGGGGCCGACGACGGTGGGCGTTGAGAGCGACGCGGAGGCATCGGTGTGAGACTCGGGGCGGCGCGGTGGCTGATGCTGGTGGCCGCGGGCTTGGCCAGCGCGGCCCCGGGGTGCGCGGAGACGCGGGTCGTGCGCTCGCGTCCGTTCATGGCCGGTTTGCCCGGTGCCGAAACGAGCGCGGAGATCGTGGGCGAGCGGTGGCCGGGCTACGTCGATCCGTCGGCGGTGGTCGAGGGGCGAACGGTCGTCGAGCACGAGGACGGGTCGGTCACGTTGGTCGCTAAGAGTGGGCGTCATCTCATGGCGCACATCTTCAACACGACCACCGAGGGCGACGAGGCGCTCTTCACCGAGCAGGTGCTCAGCTCGGTGACGCGCGAGGAGTTCGTGGAGCGAGGGTTCCCGGCGTCGGCGGCGTTCGAGGCGTTGAAGGCGCGCGAGCGGGACATGCTGTTGTTGTTCGCGATGATGCCGCAGGGCGAGTACACGCCGGGCGTGCTGATGCGGCGCGTCGGGGACAAGACGTATCGGCTGCAGGTGTCGGGCCCGGGCACGGGACGCCTCAAGTGGCGTCGGATGGACATGGTGATGGAGAACGGGAGCTGGCGCCTGCGTTGGTTCGGCTGAGGGCGTCTCTCTCGGTGCGCATGAAAACGCCCCGCGCGGGCGGGGCGTGGTGGGGGCGGACTGAGGGTGGTTGTTTAGCGGCGACGACGGGCGGCGGCGAGGCCGGCCAGGCCGAGGAGCCCGGCGGTCGCGGGCGCGGGGATCACCGCGTAGTGGATCTCGCTGATGGCGGCGAACTCGGTCGATCCGGTGGGGTTGGTGACGGTGACGACGGCGCCGTCGAGCGGGCCGCCACTGTCGGCGAAGCCGATGAAGTCGAAGTCGGGCTCGGCGATGACGTCCTCAACGTTGAGCGCCTCGCCGTTGATGGTGACGGTCAGGCCGTTGGTGACGAACGAGTTGAGCCAGCTGGCGCCGAAGCCGGAGATGGGCTCGTCGAAGGTGAAGGTGATGGACTCGAGGTCGCCTCCGAGGGTGAAGGAGAGGTTGCTGGCGCTGTTGATGTTGGTGTTGCCGGTGTCGGTTCCGGCGAGGGTGACGGTGTAGCCGTCGAAGAAGTCGTTGTCGCCGAGGACAAGGTCAACGACGCCGTAGGAGCTGAGATCGTCGGTGATGGCGGGGGCACCAGCGGCGGCCTCCCACAGGACGAAGTCGGAGAATGCGTCGACCGCAAGGGCGGTGGGCGCAACGACAGCAGCCGCGGAGGCGGCGATCCAGGTACGAATGCTCACGATGGGATCCTTTCTTCTCTGATCGATGCCTCGGCGCACACACCGCCGAGGACTTTGCTTCTCGTGCTCGAAAGGTAATCCCGACCGCCGCGCGAATCGAGCGCAAACGAGTGAGTTTTGCGCGAATTTGTTGGCTGAACGGCGTGGTTGGTGTGCGTTCGCGGGGCCGTGGAGTTGGGATAGGGTGGGCGCGGGCTGGTGGCGGAGCAGCAGGTGCGGCCTGGTTCAGCCGCCTCGATCGAGCGTGAGTTCGGCGGTGATGGGCTCACCGTCGCGGTCGATCGTGAGCTCGACGTCATCGCCCGGGTGATGGGTGACGAGGTACTGGGCGTACTCGGCCACGCTCTCGACGGGGGCGCCGTTCCAATGCGTGATGCGATCGCCGCGCTGGAGGCCGGCGCGATCGGCGGGCCCGTCGGCGAAGACGTCGGCGATGTACACGCCCGGGTCTTCGAGGAAGCCGGGGTCGCGCGGGCGGAGGCCGACGGTGGGTCGCGCGGGGGGTCGCTCGGGCCCGCCGCGCGAGTCGGTGTACCGGGCGCGGTCGGGCGTCTCGGCGAGTGTTTGGATGAGCGTTGCGAGCGTGCGCGCGACTTTCGCGGCCTCGCGGACGTCGATGGTTGAGGTGGTGTCGTCGGGTGTGCCGTGGATCGGGTCGGCTTCGGTGGTGAGGTGCAGCGTGGGGACGCGTCGATCGGTGAGCGCCTGGTGGAGGCGTGAGACGGGCAGGTCGAGATCGGTCGAGATGACGATCGGCGCGGCGTCGATCGCGGGCTCGATCAGGCGGTCGAGCCCGCGGGCGTAGCCCGTGCCCATGAGCGTGGCCTCGTCGGCGGGGCGGGCGCATGGGCCGATCGTGACGGCGTAGGCGATCCGCCCGAACGACGCGGGCGGGCGGCCGGTGAGCTCGCGCACGCTGCGCGGATTGGCGCGGGCGGTGTCTGACAAGAACGCGAAGAGGATGGAACGCCGCGAGGTCTCGGCGGGCCGGTTGGAGAGCGCCTCGGCCGCGAAGAGCGCGGCGGCGGCCTGCGAGGCGACGGCGTCGGCGCCGGGGCCGGCGCGGAGGAGCGGGTCGTCGTTGCGCGTGCGCGCGGGCCGCAACGGCTCGCGGTGTCGGGCGACGGGCGTGTCGTAGCCGGCGATCACAAGCACGTGCTCGCGCGCGAGCGGGCCGACGCCGGGGAGGCGCGCATAGAGGATGGGCGCGTCGAGCTGGCGTTCGGTGAGCGTGGTTTCGAGCGAGACGGCCACGCCCGGGAGGGGCACGAGCCCGCCCTCGAGGTCGGCGTCCTCGCGGAGGCTCAGGAGGCCGGTGTTGTCGAGAGCGGCGGCAATGAGCTGGTCGGCCGCGGCCTGCGAGATCGACAGCGACGGGAAGCCCTCGAGGCGCTGGTTGCCTGGCTGATGGGAATTGAAGGGGACGGGGTCTTGAGCGGTGTCGTCGTCGGCGCCCGGGGTGGTGACGAGCAGCGCCGCGGCGGCGTTCCGCCGCTGGGTGGCCGCGACCTTGCCGGCGAGCTGGCAGAGGTAGGTCCACTCGCCGGGCTCGTCGTGGTAGTAGCTGAGGCCGTCCTCGTCGAGGGGCTCGTGCGTGAGGATGAGGGCGACGGGCGGTCGGTCGTCATCGACCGCGGCGAAGAGCTCGGTGGGCCCGTACGTTCGATAGCCATCGTCGGCGACGGTGATGGAGTACCCGGCGAAGGTGACGGGCGCGCGATCCACGGCGCCGGAGTCCGACAGGCCCAGCGGGCTGAAGTCTTCGCCGGCGTTGAGCTCGACGTCGCCGGTGGGGAGGTGGAGCGTGAGCGATTGGCGCTCGATGTCGCGCGGGCCGGGGAGCGTGAGCGGATGGCGAAAGGTGTTGTTGGGCGCGGCGGGCTGGAGGCCGATGCGGGCCGCGGCGGCCTCGATGTAGTTCGCGGCAAGGGCGTGCCCTGGATAGCCCGGCACGCGGTAGGGCGTGAGCGGTCCGGCGAGCGCGGCGAGGTGCCGATCGAGCGTCGCGGCGTCCTGCTTGAGCGAGGGCGAGCCGGCGGAGACGGCGGACATCGCGGACGCGGCGGACACCGCGGAGGCGACGGCTGCGGCGAGGGAGATAGTCAGGCGAGTGTGCATACGCTTGGTTCAGGGTACGGGCGGCGCCTCCGACCCGCGTCCGCGCTCGAAGCGTTGAGCGCACAATTGGTGTGGCTGGCATTGTTACGGCTGACAAGGGGTCTACATGACGAGTATGTCGAAGGATTCGTCGCTGGGAAGCGGTCCGGTCTCGATGTCGGCGGGCCGGACACGGTCCATCTTGGACGCGACCGACGCGTTCGGACCGAGGCACATCGGCCCGAGCGAGGCGGAGATCCGCGAGATGCTCGATGTGCTGGGCGTCGAGTCGTTGGACGCATTGATCGATGAGGCGGCGCCGGCGGCGATCCGCCAGCCCCAGCCGTTGCGGTTCAGCGATCCCGAGATCGACGCGGGGCTGGGCGAGCGAGCGGCGATCGAGCGGCTGCGTGCGCACGCGAACAAGAACAAGGTTTGGCGGTCGTTTATCGGCATGGGCTACTCGGGCACGGTGATGCCGGCGGTGATCCGCCGGAGTCTCTTCGAGAACCCGGGTTGGTACACGCAGTACACGCCGTACCAGAGCGAGATCGCGCAGGGACGGCTCGAGGCGTTGATCAACTTTCAGACGATGGTCTGTGATCTGACGGGCCTTGAGATCGCGGGTGCGAGTCTGCTGGACGAGTCGACCGCGGCGGCCGAAGCGATGGGCCTTTGCTTCAGTCGAAACGCGGGCAAGAAGGGCACGCGCAACGCGTTCTTCGTGAGCGCTTCGTGCCATCCGCAGACGCTCGGCGTGCTGGCGACGAGGGCCGAGGGACTGGGCATCGACCTTCGCGTGGGCGATGTCAACGCGATCGACTTCACCGATTCGGACCTGTGCGGGTTGCTGGTGCAGTACCCGACCACCGATGGACGCGCCGACGACCACGGCGCGCTGGTGAAGCGGGCACACGAGGCGGGGGTGATGGTGTGCGCGTCGTGCGACCTGCTCTCGCTGACGCTGCTGAAGCCGCCGGGCGAGTGGGGGGCGGACATCGCGGTGGGGAGCGCGCAGCGATTCGGTGTGCCGATGGGCTACGGCGGGCCTCACGCGGCGTTCATCGCGACGAAAAAGGCGTACGCCCGGGGGCTGCCGGGTCGCATCATCGGCGTGTCGCGGGATGTCGCGGGCAAGACGGCCTATCGCACCGCGCTGCAGACGCGCGAGCAGCACATCCGACGCGAGAAGGCGACAAGCAACATCTGCACCGCGCAGGCGTTGCTCGCGATCATCGCGGGCATGTACGGCGTGTACCACGGCCCGGGGGGGCTGCGGAAGATCGCAGAGCGTGTGCGGGCCTACGCGTGCGCCCTCAAGGAGGGACTCGAGCGGGCGGGCGCGACGGTGCATCCGGGTGTGTTCTTCGACACGCTGCGGGTGACGCCGAAGGACGGCGCGTCGGTGCGGCGCGCGGCTGAGTTGCGCGGGCTGAACCTTCGATCGTTCGAGAACGGCGACATCGGCATCAGCGTCGATGAGACGGTGGGGCGGGAGGACGTGGCGGCGCTGCTGGCCTGCTTTGGTGGCGAGGCCGACGCGGACGTGGATGGGCTGCTCTCGGTCGCGGACGCGTCGATTCCCGAGTCGCTCTCCCGCGAGTCGGGCTACCTGACGCACCCGGTGTTCAACACGTACCACAGCGAGACGGACTTCTTGCGGTATCTGCGGGCGCTGCAGCACAAGGACCTGAGCCTGGTGCACTCGATGATCCCGCTCGGCTCTTGCACGATGAAGCTCAACGCGACCAGTGAGATGGAGCCTGTGAGCTGGCCGGAATTCGCGGAGATCCATCCGTTTGCGCCCTGGGAGCAGGCGGCGGGGTACCACGCGATGTTCGCCGAGCTCGAGGCGTGGCTGGCGGCGATCACGGGATTCGAGGCGGTGAGTCTGCAGCCCAACGCGGGCGCCCAGGGCGAGTACGCGGGGCTGATGGCGATCCGTGGATATCACCGCGGGCGGGGCGGCACACAGCGGGATGTCTGTCTGAT
>JBCAXI010000097.1:0-9060 GCA_038534175.1 Planctomycetota bacterium
CCCCCCTATCTTCACGCCTCAGTCGTCATCCGAGATACCTGGAAGTGACTGGAGTTGAGACTTGTGCTCTTCAGTTCTCCACCATCGCCCGGCTCTTTCGCGTCGGGCTCCCCAACTTCTTAGAGAGCCTGGGCATGTGGTTCGGCAACTTCCTCGTGATGATGATGGTCGGCGCGATCGCGGTCGCGACGGCGAGCGAGGGGCTCTTCGGCGCCCACATCCTCGCGATCCGCGTCGAGGCGTTCAGCTTCCTGCCCGGCTTTGCCATGGGCACGGCCGTCGCGACGCTCGCGGGCCAGTACCTGGGTGCCGGCAGCGCCCACCTCGCACGAGTCGCGATTCTCCGCTGCACGCTGATCGGCGCGGGTGTGATGGGCCTGATGGGCGCCGCGTTCATACTCATGCCGAAGCTGATCATCGGCGCCCTCTCGCCGCAGCCGATCCACCTCGAGCTGGCACCGCCGCTGCTCGTCATCTGCGGATTCGTGCAGGTCCCCTTCGCGATCGCATTGGTCATCCGCTCGGCGCTCAGAGGCGCCGGAGACGTCAAGGTCGTCATGTGGCTGACGTGGATCTCGACGTACCTCATCCGATTGCCGCTCGCCTGGCTGCTCTGCGGCGTGGACATCACGATCCCCGCGAGCATCGCCGGGCTATTCGGCGCCGAAGCGGCATGGGTCATTCAGAACCCGTCGGGCCTCGAGCCCAGCCTGCGCGGGCTATGGCTCGGGCTGTGCATCGAGCTAGGCATTCGAAGCGTGATCTTTGCCGCCCGACTCATCCACGGCGGATGGGCGCACGCACGGGTATGACGTGATCAAACGGGCTGTGGACTCAGCCCGCGAACTCAGGCCGCGGAGTCAGCGTTCGCCTCATCGTCGCTCGCCTCGAAGTCGTCGGCCGCCTCGCTCGGCTGCCAACGCAGACGCTCGGCAAGGGCCTCCTTCGAGAAGGGCGACTCCTCCCGCGCCGAAATCACGTCGACAAACTCGTTGCTGATCGAACGAGCGAGCACGTTGCCGGTAGAGCTCTGGAAGAACTCGCGCGTCATCGGCGTGATCCGCTCGATCTCCGCGATCGCGATGCCAGTGCGATTGGGCACCTCGACCGAAACGAACCGCTCGGACTCGGGAATGTCCTCGCCGGTCAGCGTGGGGTCGATCCCAGCGCTCCGATCCATGACCGCGTCACGGATCAGCGGATCTGCGATATTCGAGGGGCCCATCACGAAGCTGCGGCGAACCTGCACCGCGCCCACGACCTCCGCCTCGACCTTCGTCTCCCCCGGACCGGTCGGCTCGGGAGCGCCCGCATTCAGCTCATCCGCCACGGACCGGATGCCCGACGCCCTCGCCTGCGTGAGCAGGGTGTCGAGACGGTCACGCAGCGCCTCGTATCGGGCGAGCGTGCGCGCGTCCTCCGCGAGTTGCCCGCGAATCTCTTCGAAAGAGGCGGGTTCCGATTCCTCACGTGCATCGGTTAGCACGAAGTAGTACTGGTTGCCCTGGTTGTCCCGCATCGTTGGCTCGACCACCGGCACACCAATCTGCACCTTGGCGATCGGCGTGTCGGTCAGTTCCAGCTCCTTGGCCTGCGCGGCGAGCGCGGCCACGGGATAGCGGCGATTGCCCACGCGAGCCGCCGCCCGCCCGATGAGTGGCACGTCGCCCAACTCCTGGAACGTCGTCCACTCGATCAGCGCGCCCACACCCGGACGACGGATCTCGGTGCCCGTCTGCTCTGCGAGCAGCGTCTCCAGTTTCCCCGCGATCTCATCGAATCGCGGTCCGCTCGTGCTCCAGTCGTCGGGAAGCACGAAGTAGTCATCGCTGTCCTTCTCGAGGCGGCGCGTCGCCGCGAGCACCTCCGTGCGAACGAGGCGGTCCGCCTCGACCAGAATGCGATCCGCTTCCTGGTTGCGGATCTCGTTCTCGATTTGCTCACGTGCCGCTGCGAAGTCCTCGCCGTACGTCTCCTGGTCAAGCTGCCAGCGCTTGCGGACCTCCACCGGGTCGATCTCGATCGCGTCGCGAATGAGTGTCCGCTCGAGCATGAGCCAGCGAAGCTTCACACGAGGCGGCAGCAGGTAGCCGTACGGCGTGCCGTCCTCCGCCTCGCCCGGCCGGACGTCGCGATAGCGATCCAGATGCGCCCGCAGCACATCGTCGGTCGGATTCCAGCCCAGATCGATGATGTCGGCCGAGGCAAACATGATCGTCGCGTTGGTCCGGTCATTCATGTCGCGGCCCGCTCGGATCACCCGCGCCTCGGAGAGGCGCGGTGCCGAGTACAAACTCGCCGCCAGCCGCTGGGCGCCGAGTGCTTTCGCGACCGCCATGTCGAACTTCGCCACCGGATCGCTGCGATCACCCGCGATGCGCATATCGGCCGCGAACTGGAGACGCAGATTCTCAACGATCGCCACCGCGTTGGGGTAGGCGGTGTCGTACTCGGGCGTGCCAGGCTGGACGCCGTCACGCGCGATCACGTCGGCGATCAGCTGCGGCGCCAACTCGTTCCACGCTCCTGCGCCACCGACAAGGCCCGCCCGATCGGCGGCCTCGGTCAGCAGCAACCAGTGCACGGAGTCGCGATCCTCCACGCCGAGGCCCATCATGATGCCCGGCATCAGCCGATTCAGCACGGCGAGCTCGCGCTGGGCCAACTCCAGATCGATCACCTTGATCTCGCGTCCGTCCAGCGTGCCGGCCTGACGCTTCAGTGGGTTGGGCCCGAACTGCTGCACCGCCTGCGGCGCCACGAACACAATCATCAACAGGCAGCCACCCACCGCGAGCAGCCACGTCTGGTACTTGCGCAGAAACTTGAGCATCGAATCCTCACAGGCCGCGCGGAGCGCGACGGACCTCGGGCGCGACCAGGGAGCGTGCGCGGCGGCACGCCCCCGAACGCGAATCGGATCGGTTTAGCGGTAGAACTCGACGATGAGGTTCGTGTTCACGTCGAACGGGATCTGGTCGCTCGTCGGGAGCGAGACGATCTTCGCCGAAAGCTCCGACGGGTTGAACTCGATCCAGCCCGCCACCTCGTGGCCCGCGAGCGACTCAAGCGCCTCGCGCCCGAGCTTGTGGATCTTGTCCCGAAGGGTGATCGTGTCGCCGACCTTCAGCGAGAAGCTCGGGCGGTCAACCTTCTTGCCGTTCACGAGCACGTGCCCGTGCACGACCATCTGGCGAGCGGCCCAGATCGTGCGAGCCACGCCCATGCGGCGGATCACGTTGTCCAGGCGGCGCTCGAGCAGCTGCAGCATGACCTCGCCCGTGTTGCCCGGGCGGCGGGCCGCGTCCGCGGCGTAGCGCCGGAACTGCTTCTCCATCACGTTGTAGTGGAAGCGGAGCTTCTGCTTCTCAACGAGACGAACGCCGTAGTCCTTCAGGCGACGACCGCGATAGCCGTGGATGCCGTTGGGGTTGAGCTGGCGCTTGCTGGTGTGCTTGGGGATGTCGGCGATCGGAGCGCCAACGCGGCGCGACAGACGCACCTTGGGACCGGTGTAGCGGGCCATATCTATTCCTCCGTCCCAACGAAGCGACTCAGGAACGCCTCGCGGGGTCCGCTCGCTGGCGGACATCGGCGGCCGGGGGTCCGCGTCTGCGGGTCGGCCTGGTGATTCGGGCATGTCCCCCCACGCCAACGATCGGCGATAGGGGAAGCGATTGAAGGTCACGAACAGGTTGAAATCAACCGTCTGGATCGGTCCATGGTCGGGTGAATCGGGGTGCCGTGGTCTGACGAGCGAAGCGAGGAAGGCCGCGCCCCTCGTCATCTAAGGGCTCATCGTGGCCTTCGCTCCGCTCAAATCACGGCACCCGTACAGGCCCTTGCTACAGTGCCACCATCACCCATGGAGCCGTCCGAAGATGCTGAAACGCACCACAGACCGCTCCATCAACCTGCAGCAGATCGCCAGCGATCCGGACAAGAAGGAAAAGTGTGGCGTCTTCGGCGTTTGGGGCCGCTTCGACGCCGCCCACCTCGCCTACTCGGGTCTCTACGCCCAGCAGCACCGCGGGCAGGAGTCCGCTGGCATCGCCGTGACGGACGGGTGCCGACTCGCCGCCGACACGGGCATGGGCCTCGTCTCCGAGATCTTCACCGAGGACCGCCTCGAGAAGCTCCAGATTCCCGACGCCAAAGGAGGCATCGGGCACAACCGCTACTCCACCTATGGCGGCAGCCAGGCCTGCAACGCCCAGCCCCTCCTCGAACGCTTCTCACGTGGCGAGGTCGCGCTGGCCCACAACGGCAACCTCATCAACGCCGCCGCCCTCCGCCGCCAGTTCGAAGCGGCCGGCCATCTCTTCCACACCTCGAGCGACACCGAAGTCATCATCCACCTCCTCGCCGCGCCCGAGGCCCAGGAGTCCCCTGATCCACTCGCCCACGCCCTCCGCTACCTCCAAGGCGCCTTCAGCCTCGTCTTCCTCTTTCCAGACCGCATCGAGGCCGCGCGCGATCCTTGGGGCTGGCGCCCCCTCGTGCTCGGAGAAATGGACGACGGCTCACCGGTCGTCGCCAGCGAGTCCGTCGTCTTCGACGTCATCGGCGCCAGGCTCATCCGCGAGATCGAGCCGGGCGAGGTCGTCACGCTCAGCGACAAGGGCGTCGAGTCGCGCCGCTTCGCCGACGCGGCGCCCCGACCGGCGCACTGCGTCTTCGAGCACGTCTACTTCGCCAGCCCCGCCAGCAACGTCTTTGGACAGAACGTCCAGATCGTCCGCGAGACCCTCGGCGAGAAGCTCGCCACCGAAGCGCCCGTCGAGGCCGACTACGTCATGCCCATGCCCGACTCAGGCCGCTCGGCCGCCAACGGCTACGCCCGCGTCAGCGGCATCCCCTACCGCGAGGGCATCGTGCCCAACCGATACGTCGGGCGCACCTTCATCAAGCCCACGCAGGACCAACGCCGCTCGGCCGTGCGCCTCAAGCTCAACGTCATCGCCGACATCGTCAAGGGCAAACGCCTGATCGTCGTCGACGACTCCATCGTCCGCGGCACCACCACCCGCGAGAAGATGCGCCAGCTCTACGACGCCGGCGCGAAAGAAATCCATCTCCGCATCTCCTGCCCGCCCATCCAGCACCCGTGCTACTTCGGCGTCGACTTCGCCACCCGCGACCAGCTCGTCGCCCACGAGCGCAGCGTCGAACAGATCCGCGACTTTCTCGGTGTCGACAGTTTGCATTTTCTTAGTTTGGACGGCCTGCTCAGCTGCGTCGAACGCCCCAATGACCACTGGTGCACCGCCTGCTACAGCGGCGACTACCGCATCGACGTCGAGCACCCCCGCACGGACGAGGTGCTCTCGAAGCAGCAGATGAGGATGTTCTGAGTCAACTGATGAAGCTCTGGCCGGCTATCGAGGATGACCGAGGTGCGAGGCACGACCTATCGGCGCTTCAGAAGCGAGACTTTGTTGTACCCCGCCGGACAGTCTCGCTACAACTGCAATCGGCACAGTCCATTATCGGTTGGCTGATGTGGCTGGCGATTCTCCCGTTGCTCTGGATCATGCTCTCGATCTGGGGTACATGCGCCCCAGCATCTTTGATTGTTGGTGTGCTTGTAGGCATGTTTGCGGTTGGTCTCGTCCTGATTCTCCGCGCTGATTCCGTGCTTGGATTCCCAAGACGACTTCGTCGAGTTCTGTTGCTGTCAGTTTGTCCGCTTTGCGGACACGATCTCAGTGGGGCGGAAAGCGAGCCCGACGGCTGCACCGTCTGCCCCGAGTGCGGCGCCGCCTGGCGGCTTCCCTCCCGCGTCACCGATCACGGCGAACAGGACACGCCCTGAATGCCCCCCGGCGTCGACCATCGCGGCCGCCCGGTCCGCCTGCTGCGAAGCTGGCAATGGCGTGTGCCGGAATCGCAGCAAGGCTGGTACGACAAGGCCCTTGTCGATGCGCGGCTCGGTACATTCGCGGCCAGAAAGCAGTTCTCGAAGTACTGGCTCGCCTTGTCCATCGGTCTTGGTGCGAGTGTGATTGCCGGATCACTCCTTGGTCGCCACGGATTGCCTCGCGCAAATCTCTATCTGCTCACGAGTGTCGCCTTCAGCGTTGCGTGCGTTTGGAGGATCCTGTTCGGCAAGGGGCAGGACTGGCTCTACAAGCCGGTGCTCTACGGCCACTCCGCGCAATGCGGATTCGATCTGGCCGGTGTCGAGGCGGATAGTGACGGCTTCAGCGTCTGTCCGGAGTGCGGAGCGTCCTGGCGGATGCCCATGAACAACGCGGACCGATGAGTCGCCGCCGAGCCCCGCGCCTCGACCAAGAAGGCAGGTGACGCCAACACCCAACGCACGGCTTGCCCCACGGGTCAAGCCGTGGCACGCTCTTGCCATGCGAGATGACCGCGGTGAGCACGTTCGCGGCCCCGGGATGACGGCCTGGTTCAAGCTCTCCGAGAGGCTTGATCCCGATCTGACCAATGCGTTTTCGCAATCGCGATTCGCTTTGCCGTTCGGCTTCGACGACCTGCTTCTCGTCGCGTCGGCGGCTCTATTCGTGATCAGTGTGCCGCTATTGGTTCTAGGGCTCGTCGCATCCCACTGGTTGTTTGCGGGCGCCATGTGGATGATGGTGATTGGGGTTATCGTCGGGGCGTTGTTATCGCTCTTCCAGCGCTTTCTCGCCCGTCGCGGACGCGTGGTCGCCGCCAAGCAACTCGGGTATTGCGGCCAATGCCTCTACCCAATTTACGAGGTCCAGGCCCACGGCGATGGCTGCACGGTCTGCCCGGAGTGCGGCGCCGCGTGGAAACTGGAATCCCACGATGCAAGATGATCGTGGCAACGCCATCTCGCGTCCGTCCGCGACCGAGCTCTCCCGCCGCCTGCCCTGCTCGTCCGACGACTGGTCGCTTCGGGTGCAGATGTGCCTGCCCATCGGCGTCGCGAGACGCGCGGCCGTCACACTGTTCTTTCTCGTGGCCCTCATGTTCCTCGCGCTTGTGCTCGTGTTGTTCATGCCGGGCCTTCTCGGCCTCATTCCCGCCGCCTTCTTACTACTGCCCAGCGTCGCCGTCAGCGTGTACGTCATCGCCGGTTATCTCAGACACCACAGGCGAGCGACGATCGCCGCCTGCCGTGAGTACCCCGTGTGCCTGCAATGTCTCTTCAAGCTCAGAGGCCTCATGAGTGAGCCCGACGGCTGCACCGTCTGCCCCGAGTGCGGCGCGGCGTGGCGGCTTGCTAGCACCGACCCTGGCGCGCATAAAGTCGACCGTGCCTGACGACCGCCCAAACCTCCGACTCGCCCACTCCCCCGACTCCGACGACATGGTCATGTGGTGGCCGCTGGTCGGCCTCTGCGGCCCCGGCGGTGTCCCCGTCGAGGGCGACCTCGGCGAGCCGAGTGTCCTTTCCAAGCGCGTCCGATTCGAGCCCATGGCCGAGGACGTCGAGGCGCTCAACAAGCGGGCGGCCGACGCGGGCGATCTCGACATCACCGCCGTCTCCGCCGCCTCGTGGCCCGCGATGCGCGACCGCTACCTCATCACCGCCTGCGGCGGCTCCTTCGGCGAGGGCTACGGCCCCAAGCTCGTCTGCAAGGGCGATGACGGCCGCTTTGCCGAAGGCGACCTCTCGGCGCTCACCCGCCCCGGCTTCCGCCTCGCCGTTCCCGGCGTCGGCACCACGGCCTACCTCACCCTCCGCCTCATGCTCGGTGGCCGCGGATTCGTCGAGGGCCTCGAACCCATCGAGATGCCGTTCTACGAGGTGCCCGACGCCGTGCGCACCGGCCGCGTCGACGCCGGCCTGCTCATCCACGAGGCCCAGCTCACCTTCGAGGCCGAGGGCCTGCGCAAGCTCGCCGACGTCGGCGAGTGGTGGACCGAGGACACCGGCCTGCCCTTGCCGCTCGGGCTGAACGTCATCCGACGAGACCTCGACGACCGCCTCGGCCGCGGCGTGGGCCTCGACGTGGCGATCACGCTCGAGGCCTCCATCCGCCACGCGCGAGCCAACCCAGAAGCCTGCCGACAACTGCTATTGCTGCACAGCGAAGGCCGGCCGGAGTGGCAGGACCAGGACCTCGTTGAGCGCTATCTCTCAATGTACGTCAGCGACCTGACGGTCAACATGGGCGCCAAAGGCAAGCAATCGCTCGAGCTGCTCTACGAACGCGGTGCCGACGAGGGACTCGTCGACCCGGTCGAGTCTGTGGACATCGTCGGCCTGTGAGTGTGCGTTCTTGGGTGGCATGGCTCTCCGAGCCGTGTCTTCGTTGAGTTAACATCGAAGAAGAGACACGGCTCACAGAGCCGGGAGCCGTGGTCTGAGCGCAGCGAAGGCCACGCCTTTGATTCGCCATTTGTGATGTGCCATTTGTCCCTTTCGCCCTCGTCGTGGCCTTCCTCCCTTCGGTCGTCAGACCACGGCACCCAGTACCCTTCCTCCATGAAGCTGATCCGCCTCGATCCAACCGAAGGCGCCACCGTCGGCGTCGAGCACGCCCCCGGCGAGGTCCTGCCCATCCGCCACATCATCGGCATCGGACGCAACTACGCCGAGCACGCGCACGAGCAGGGTGCCGACGTGCCCGAGCGACCGATGGTCTTCACCAAGTCCCCCGGCGCCGCCTGTCTCGATGGTGACGACATCGTCGTGCCCAAGATCTGCCAGAACGAGCCGCAGGTGGACTACGAGGCCGAGCTCGCGGTCATCATCGGCAAGCCGACACGCGACGTGCGCGAGGACGACGTCTGGGCGCACGTCCTCGGCCTCTGCTGCGGCAACGACGTCTCCGCACGCTGGTGGCAAAAGAAAGGCAGCGGCGGCCAGTTCTGCCGGGGCAAGTCGTTCGACACCTTCTGCCCATTGGGGCCGGAGTTTCTGCCCGTCGAAGCGGTGGGGGACGTCACGAAGCTCGGCGTCCGCTGTCGAATCAACGGCGAGGAGCGTCAGAACGGCAACACCTCACAAATGATCTTCCCCGTCGCGAGCCTCATCGCCGACCTCAGCCGCGGCGCCACGCTGCTCCCCGGCACGCTCATCATGACCGGCACCCCCAGCGGCGTCGGCATGGCGATGGCCCC
>JBCAXI010000098.1:0-8909 GCA_038534175.1 Planctomycetota bacterium
TCCGAGCCCGCATGGGTGTGCTCAGGAGCTCGGCCTCAACGTCGACCATTGCGGCGCGCCAATCACCTTCATGCGGCAGCATCGAGTAGGTGAACGTGTGCTCGCCCCGGTCGGCGCCCGGATCAGGATGGGTCGGCGAGCGCAGCAGCGTCACGCCCATCACGTTGTCGCGGCACGAGCGACCGTGCTTGCCATCGTCCAGAATCGCCACGCCCAAGCCGGGCTCAGAGAGATCGGCCCAGCCGTGCGCACACACCTCGAACATCGCAGCGTCCAAAGTCGTGTTGACGTGCGTCGAGCGCCGCACGTGCCCAAACTGAATGCCGTAGGTCGCCGAGGTGGCGCGCACGTCGACGGGGTTCAGCACGCGCAGCATCGTGTGAGACTCGTGCCAGTCGACCCAGGTTCGGACGTCGAGCCTGGGAGCGCCGGCGTCGAGCACAAACTCTTGGCGGAGTCGGCTCGCACGCCCCAGTGATCGCTCGCACACGAGCCGGGCTCGCAGAGGGCCTTGCTCGACAAGCTCCCATCGCTCACACTCGCCGTCGACCGGCCGGGCCGAGCCCTCGTAGCCGGGATCGATCTCCCAGGCGTCCCAAGCGTGCGGGCGATCGTCGTAGAGGCACAGCACGTTCAGCCCGGCGTCGGCGGTCGACTCGGGCACCACCTCACGCCCGCCGATTCTCGCGAGGCTCATCACGCGACCGCGCGCATCGATCACGGCCTCGATCACACCGTTCGCGAGCGAGTACCGGCGATCGGCACCCTCACCGATCGCGCCCGCGGTCACGGGCACGCACTCGCTCGACGACCGCAGATCGACGACCGCCGCGCCCAGCGCGGGGACGCGCTTGGCAAACTTCAGGCGCGAGACGCCATCGGTTTCCACCTCGAACACGCCGGATCGCTCGTGGCCCGATGGGTTGATGACCAGCGCGGGCTCATCGGCCTGCGTGGTGTCGAACGCGGTTGCCCAGGCCTTGGTCGCCTTCGCAAACAACTGGTCGATCAGGCGATCGATCTCCTCAAAGTCGCGCCTGGCGTCGTCGTACACCTCGGCGATCGAGGAACCAGGAATGATGTCGTGAAACTGGTTCAGCAGCAGTAGCTTCCACGCGCGGTCAAGCTTGGCCATGGCCCGCTCGCTCCGTTCGGGCTCGATCGAGTGAGGGCCGGCGAAGGTCATCGCCTCGGCGAGACGAAGATCAAACTCGGCGCGACGGTTCGCCTGCTTGATCCAAGACTGGGTGGTCAGCGTGCCACGGTGCAGCTCGAGATACAGCTCGCCGTCCCAGACGGGCAGCTCGCTGCGGTCGGCCTGCTCGCGCAGCGCGTCGACGAACGCCCCAACCCCGCCCAAGCGTTGGCGCGGCAACCCGTCGCAGTCCTCGGCGAGCTGCGTGTTGCGGATCGACCAGTCGGTGGGACCGCCGCCGCCGTCACCGAAGCCGAACG
Organism: Planctomycetota bacterium; assembly: GCA_038534175.1. Lineage (GTDB taxonomy): Bacteria > Planctomycetota > Phycisphaerae > Phycisphaerales > UBA1924 > JBCBZM01. Next base: position 1,456 of record JBCAXI010000098.1, read on the forward strand.
GTTGCAAATACACCGCGGGCCCTTGGGCCGGGATGGCGCGGAGGTGCTCGACGGCACGGAGCATCTCTTTGGGCGTCTGCGAGGCGTTGTAGTCGCCGCCGGGCGTGCAATGGGCGAGCACCTCGCAGCCGTCCAGCCCGCGCCAGTAGAAGCTCGTGTGCGGGAAGTCGTTGATGGCGTTCCACGAGAGCTTGTTGGTGATAAACGTATCGAGCCCGGTCGCGCGCATGATCTGCGGCAGCGACGCGGGGAATCCAAACGTGTCCGGCAGGTACAGCACCCGCTGCGCCGCGGTCTCGCCGAATCGACTCGTCCAGTATCGGTCCGCGTGCAGCACCTGGCGAATCAGCGATTCACCCGAGACGACGTTGCAATCGGGCTCGATCCACATGCCGCCCTCGGGCGTCCAGACGCCCTCCGCGACGCGCGCGCGCACACGCTCAAAGACCGCCGGTGCATCCTGTTCGAGCCACGCGTACTGCTGGGCCTGCGAGCAGAGAAACCGGAACTCCGGATGTCGATCCATCAAGCCGAGCACGTTGCACGCCGTGCGGACGAACTTTCGGCGAGTCTCGCGGATCGGCCATAGCCACGCCGTGTCCAGGTGGGCGTGCCCGACCGCAAACCCGACCGGAGTGGATCCGGCGCTCGGCACGCGGAGCAGCCCGTCGAGCGCATGACTCGCGCGTGCCGCCTCCCCGCGCCGGTGGGCGTCGGTGAGCTCCTGCATACCCGCGAGCAACTGTCGCGCTCTGGGTGAGGACGGGTCGAGCGCGCGCAACAACTGCACGCCCAACTCGTACCTTCGCGCCAGTTCCCAGGCGTCGGGATCGAACACCGCGAGCTCCGCCCGTTCCACGCGACCAGGATCGGGCGCGTTCCAGCGGGCGTGGGTATCGGGTGCGTCCCATTCGAACGTCACGACGCCGAACGGGTGGTTGCACGCCGCCTCGATGTGCGCGAGCACCTCGACGCCGGACCACGGGTACGCGTCGCGATGCACGTCGAAACCCTGGCGTGGCTCATTGTCGAGCCAGAGCGTGGCCTCGGTCCCACATGAAAAGCGCAGATGGGTGCTCCGGCTCTCGAACGATGTCGGCACCTGACTGGACACGCGGAACCAGCAGGTCGACCACTTGGGTCCCCACCGCCACCCGTGCCGGACCGGAACGTAGTCGGCGGCCAAGGCCTCGGCGTACGACGGGTGCTCGCCCGCCGCGGGCTGGTAGGCCTCGACGCGCAGCGGCGCTGATTCTGGGTAGATCGCGGATTTTAGCACGTCGCGCAGGTACACCTCAAAGCCGCGTGCGGCGAGATCGAGAGCGCGGGCGTGCGGGTCGGGGTTCGTCGGCATGCGCGTGGAGTCTAGTTGTCCGCGACCGCGGGGCGACGCCCGGCGAGATGGCGTCGTGACTCGGCCATGAGGTGATCCCATTGCATCGCGGGCCCGGGATCGACCTTGGCCGTGGACACATGGAAGTGCCCCAGCACGCCCTGGAAAGATCGCTCCTGGTCTTCTTCGAGGCGCTCGGTGATCAGCTTGCCCTGTGAGTCTCGCGGATAGTCGAGCCGGATGTTGGGCAGCGCGTAGTGGAGTGTTGCGGTGAGACGTGCGAGCGCGTCGTATTGCTCGGTGGTGAAGTCGTGCTGCGCCAGGGTGCGCCCTTGGATCTCTCCGATGATCAACCCGTCGGTCGCCGGACGTCCAACGAAGCCATCGGTACGCACGCCGCCATCGCCAAGCTCGGGTGGGATCGTGATATAGGCGCCGTTGGCATCGAGCTTGTACCAGCGATCGAACGGGTCGGGCTCGTCTCGTCCGTAGGCGCCCATGTTGGCGATCTCGACGCCGACCGAGCGGTCGTTGGAAGCGCCCGCATGCCAGGCGCGCTCTTTGACATCGAGTGTCTGGTAGATGGTGCCGTCGATGTCGATCATGAAGTGCACCGAGAGCCCGCGGATATCGTGGAGCACGCGGAAGCATCGACGGCTCACGCCGCAGACGTCGTAGTGCAGCACGAATTGGTCGACGCGCTCGGTGAGGTCTTCGAGCGTCCAGCCGCCACCGCGCCATCGCTCGAGCTCGTCGGGCCCGAGTGTGCGCGCGAAGCGGAGGCCGTAACGGTTGGGGGAGTTGAGCGCCCGACGGCTCGCCTCCCAAGACGCCTCCTGCGGTGGAACGAATCGTCGCTCGACGCGGTACGCGTCGTAGCCGCCGGGGTCCGTCCAAAGCACGACCGGTGCCCCGGTGTGAAAGAATCGGCCGGCGATGACGATTTCGTCGCCGCGGCGCTGCAGCTCCGCCGGGCGTGCAACGCTCTCGGACGCGGTCGCTTGGGGGTCGCGCGGCGTCGACGCCGCGCACCCGACGAGCGACGGCAAACCGAGCCACACAAGCAGGACGACAAGGGCTGGATGGTGCCAGGCAACGGACATCTCGGGAACCTTTCGGTGTGTGGCTCGTAGCGGTAGCGTCGCCGAAGCGTCGGCGGACGAGCGCACCGCGTCAAGCTCGGTAAGATGCGACCGCTCGTTTGGATTTCGTACAGGCGTGCCTTCGGGCTCGCCGCTTCAATTCGCTCGGTCTGATCGCGAGTTGCTGGTAGATTTTTGCCATTCCGATTCCGGGGGAGCCGGCGGCGATCGGCTCTCGAGCAGAGATGTGACCGCGAAGAACGATGTGTTCATCGCTCGGGCCGACCAAGCTGGGGCCGCTGCCATCATGGCATCGCCTCGCCGCAGGGAGAGTGCAGCATGAGATGGGGTTCGATTCGCGTGGCGTTGTTGTTGGGAGCCGTCGGCGGGCTGTCGAGCGTGGGCTTGGCGCAGGCACAACAGGCGAGTCTCTGGCGCCACGCGGAGGCGCGCCAACTGGGAGCTGAGCACGGCCGCGTCGAGACGACGGCTCAGCGAATCGTCGGCGCCGCGCCGACGGCACGCATGGTGGTGCGGTTTGCCGAGACGCCGAACGCCGCGAAGCGGTCGGCGTTGGCCGCCTCGGGTGTACGGCTGCTGTCTCCGCTGGGCGACGGCGCGTACTTCGCCAGCATCGATCGCGCCGCAACGCGCACGCTTGGCGTCGCGGGCGTTGAACTCGCCGAGGCGATTCGCCCGGAGTGGAAGCTGCACCCCACGATCGCGAACGACACGATCCCGGCCCACGCGATCGTCGCTTCACGCGATGGCGCCGACCGACCCGTGACGCTCGTCGCGGGGTACTTGGTGTTCCATCCCGACGCGGATCTGCAGGCCGAAACAGACCGACTGATCCAGACCCTCGGCGTGACGGTGATGGACACCCTCCAGTCGGTCAACGGGCTGGTGATCGAGGCGCCTAAGGCGACCTACGCGCGGCTCGCCGAGCAGGACGCGGTGCAGTGGCTCGAGCCCGCTCTCCCGCAGTTCTCGACAACCAACGCGAGCAACCGCGTGGTCACGCAGGCCGAGGTCGCGCAGTCGGGCGCGTATGGGCTTGACGGCTCGGGCGTGACGGTGTTGGTGTACGACGGCGGCATGGCCGATCTGCACCCAGACTTTCAGAGCCGGCTGACGCAGATCGATAGCTCGGGTCTGAGCGATCACGCGACGCACGTGGCCGGCACGGTCGGGTCGAGCGGGACGCACAGCGGCATGGCGCCCAACGCCACGCTGCTCTCGGCGGGCTTCGAGTTCAATGGCTCTGGCACGTTCCTGTACACGAATCCGGGCGATCTGGAGACGGACTACGCCAACGCGATCTCGATGGGCGCCGACATCACGAACAACTCGATCGGCACCAACACCGCTCCGAATGGATTTCCCTGCAACTTCACGGGCGATTACGGGGTGACGTCGAGCGTGATCGACGCGGTGGTGCGCGGCTCGGCGGGCGAGCCGATCATCGTGTTCTGGGCCAACGGGAACGAGCGCCAGACCTCTCGATGCGGGGCGAACTACGCGACCACGGCACCGCCAGCGTGCGCAAAGAACCAGATTTCGATCGGTGCCTTGAACTCCAACAACGACTCAGTCACGAGCTTCACGTCATGGGGGCCCACCGACGACGGACGCCTCAAGCCGGACATGGGCGCCCCCGGTTGCCAGTCCAATGGCGACGGTGGGGTGACGTCGACCGTGATCGGCGGCGGATATAGCTCGTTCTGCGGTACTTCGATGGCGTCACCGACGGCCGCGGGCTGTGGCGCGCTGTTCGTACAGGATTGGCGCGTGCAGTACCCCGCGCTCGATGACCCGCGCAACGCGACCGTGAAGGCGATCTTCGCGCACACCGCCGAGGACGTGCAGAACGCCGGCCCCGACTACCAGACAGGCTACGGCTCGATTCGGATCGTTGACGCCATCGACCACATGCGGCTGGGCCGCTTTGAAGAGACCGCCGCCGAGCAGGGCGAGGCGGTCCGGTACACCATCAGTGTCACCGCCGGCGAGACCGTCCGCGTGACGGCGGCATGGGACGACGCTCCGGCGACGCCGAACGTGGTGAGGGCGCTCGTCAACGATCTGGACGTCAGCGTGGTGGGCCCGAGCGGGCAGGTCTTCAACCCGTGGACACTGGACGCGGCGAATCCATCGGCGCTGGCCACACAAGACAAGGCCAACCGACTCGACAATCTCGAGCAGGTGCTGTTTACCGCGCCCGAGAGCGGCGTGTACACCGTGGAGGTCTTCGGCCACGACGTGCCGCAGGGACCGCAGGACGTGTCGGTCGTGAGCTCGCACGACCTGAGCGAAGTCACCGGTCTCGATCTCGCGACCTCGCTGCCGCTAATGCTCGCGCCCGCGACGCCGCTGGACGTGCGTGTTTCGCTCGGCGGTGACACCGTGACGCCTGGTACCGCGTTCGTCAGCTTCGGGATGGGTGGCTCGTTCTCGCAGATCGAGCTGATCGATCTCGGCGGCGGCGAGTGGGGCGCGACGCTGCCCTCGCAGTACTGCGACACGGGCGAGCCCGTCGAGCTGTACTTCGAGGTACAGGGCGATTCGAGCGGGCTGGTGACGCTGCCGATCGCTGGTGCGGCCTCGCCGTTCAGCATCGTGATCGGTGAGGCCGTGACGCTGTTCACGGATGACTTCTCATCGAACAACGGCTGGAGCGTTGGAGCTCCGGGTGACTCGGCGACATCGGGCGTGTGGGAACTCGCGGTGCCGCAGGGCACGGAGGCGCAGCCCGCCGGCGCGTTCTCGCCACCCAACGCGTGGATCACGGAAGCCGCGGCCGGAGGCGGGCAGGGCGCGTTCGACATCGATGGCGGCGCCACGACGCTGACCTCCGCGACGTACGACTTGTCCGGCGCAACCGACCCGGTCATCAGCTACTACCGCTGGTACTCGAACACCACAGGCGGCGCACCGGGCGCGGACACGCTTCGTATCGAGATCTCGAACAACAATGGGGCCTCATGGGTCGACGCGGAGACGGTCGGACCGTCGGGCCTGGGCACCACCGGCGGCTGGTTCGAGAGTGGCTTCCGCGTGCGGGATGCGGTCAGTCTGTCGGACCAGATCCGTGTGCGATTCGTCGCCGAGGACGCGGCGGACGGCTCGATCGTGGAGGCCGCGATCGATGATCTGGCGATCACCGACGTGGTCTGCGGCGTGTCGGCCCCGGGCGGCTGCGCTCCGGCGGACATCACCACTGAGAGCACGAGCAACGGTGTGCCCGACGGCCTGATCACGCTCTCCGATTTCTCGTACTACCTGTCGCTTTGGTCCACCGGCGACCCGGCGGCCGACGTGACCGTCACGAGCGCGTGTGTCTACGGCTCGGGCGGCGACGGCGTCGATCTGTCGGACTTCGCCTGCTATCTCTCGGAGTGGTCGCTCGGCTGCCCCTGAGACCGGCCGGACCAACACGCATGACACCCACGCGGGGGCCTCGGCCCCCGCGTGTTGTTTTTATGCTTCCGCGTGGAGTACTGTTGGCGGCTTGGCTCGCACGCCGAGCGGAAGGAGACGGTGATGGTGGGTGCCGCCCCGTTGCTGGAAAATCTGCTCGAACAGGTGCTGACCGAGTGTGGTCGCGAAGCGGCCCTCGAGTCCGAGCGATCGTTGCGAGATCTCTGTCGGCCGAGCGTCACGCCGGGCGTGGGCGATCTGGATGGCGCCGCCGACCGGTTGCGGTCGGTCCCGACGCAGACCATCCGCGAGGTCGTGCAGATCCTCACGATGCGGTTCCACCTGCGGAACAAGGCCGAGCAGTTGGAGATCGCATCGATCAATCGCGATCGAGAGCGTCGTGCGACGTCGGAGACGCCGCGAGCCGAGTCGATCGCCGAGGCGGTCGCTCGGCTGGCCGAGAGCGGCGGCACGCTCGAGTCGATCGCCGCGACACTCGAGAAGCTCGAGATCGCTCCCACCCTCACGGCCCACCCAACCGAGGCGCGCCGCCGCGCGGTTCTTCGGAAGCAGGGCATCCTCGCCGCCTCGCTCGACCGCCTGGAGGATCCGCGGCTCACGCCCACGGAGCAGGCGAGCGAGACCGACGCGCTCAAGCGCACGCTGGTCGAGCTGACCATGACCGATGAGGTTCGCACCGAACGCCTTGACGCGATGGACGAGGTCCGCAATGGCCTGCACTTCCTCACCGGCACCATCTGGGGTGTCGCGCCGAGGCTGTACCTGGACCTCGATCGGGCCGTGCGCTCCACGTTTGGCGTGGACGCCAAGCTCGACGCGCCCACCATGCTTCGGTACCGATCGTGGATCGGCGGCGATCGGGACGGCAACCCGCGCGTGACCGCCGAGGTGACTCGATCGGCGATCAAGGCCCATCGCGAGGCCGCGATCGAGCTGTATCTCGAAGCGCTCGAGACGCTACGCCAGCACCTCAGCGTGTCGGATCGTCGGCGTCCGCCGTCGCAGGCGTTGCTCGACGCGATCGAGGCGGGTGGGGACATCGACGAGGACCGGCACACGCGTCACGAGCCGTACCGACGCCGGATCGCTCAGATTGCCGACTTGGTCGCGGCGAGCCTCCACCGGCCCGAGGTGTACGACTGCCAGCGATTCGTCGCCGACCTGGAGCTTCTGGCCGACTCTCTGCGTGGATCGGGTCTCTCGCGACTTGCCGATGGCGGCCCGCTGCGAGCGCTTCTGGTTCGTGCTCGCACGTTCGGATTCAATCTCGCGGCGTTGGATCTGCGTCAGCACAGCGAGGTGCTCGGCGCGGCCGTGGCGGAGCTGCTACAAGCCGCGGGCGTGTGCGACAACTATGTTGCGCTCGACGAGGCCGCACGCCTCGAGCTCTTGCGAGCCGAGCTTCGCACGTCCCGCCCGTTGACGCCGCACGGCGCCGAGTTCTCGGAAGCGACCGCGTCGGTGCTCGACACGTTCCGTGTCGCGCGAGACGCGATCGAGCACGAGCCCCGCTCGATCGGCACGTTCATCGTCAGCATGACGCACGAGATCAGCCACGTGCTCGAGCCACTCCTGCTCGCCCGGGAGTTCGGGCTCTA
>JBCAXI010000099.1:0-8877 GCA_038534175.1 Planctomycetota bacterium
GAACTTCTCAGAAGAAGCCGGCGAGGCCGCCTTCTACGGCCCCAAGATCGACTTCATCGTCAAGGACGTCATCGGACGCGAGTGGCAGCTCGGCACCGTCCAGGTCGACTACAACCTCCCCCAACGCTTCGACCTCAGCTACATCGGCCAGGACAACGCCAAGCACCGCCCGGTCATGATCCACCGCGCCCCCTTCGGCTCGATGGAGCGATTCATCGGCGTGCTCATCGAGCACTTCGCCGGCGCCTTCCCGTTCTGGCTCAGCCCCGAGCAGGTCCGCGTGCTGCCGATCAGCGAGAAGTCCGCCGACTACGCCGCCGAGGTCCTCGCCGAGCTCAAGTCCGCCGGTGTCCGAGCCACCCTGGACGACGGCAACGAGCGTGTGCAAGCCAAGATCAAGCACGCCGCGGACGAGAAGCTCCCCTACATGGCCGTCGTCGGCCCCCGCGACGCCGAAGCTCGAGCCGTATCTGTCCGCGCTCGCGGGATCCAGAAGGACCTCGGCTCAATGCCGCTGACCGAGTTCGCCCGTGCGCTCGCCGACGAGCATCGCACCCGCGGCGCGATCTGCCTCAAAGACGAGATGGCCTCCGAGCCCGCCGCCACCTGATTGAATCCGACGCCTCACGCCTCGGCCTGAACGCGTCAGGGCAAAAAGAGATCGGCCCGCCAAAAGAGCGGCGGGCCGACCGAGAGAGGAGGCAAATGGAATGTCAATCAGGTGGGCAGTATGCCACGGACCACACATCCGTGCCGGGGAGGCCGACCGAGCCGAGCCCGGCCTGCATCAGATCCAAGTAGTTTTACTGGAATTGCCTATATTGTCAACCCCGAACCCCAGCGATCTATTGCGTCTGGTTATCGGCCACCGGCTCGTGACCGATTCGCAATAAAGTCCTTTCAATTATATACGCCAAGTGCAACCTGGCGGATCGAGACCTTCGCCACATCGTGACCAGATGTGACCGATCATCAGAGAACCAGCATGGTTCACTCCGGCTCGGCCCCCCAAATGTGGTGCGCCAATGCCCAACCGCCGGCGGCCGCCACAATGCATAGCACCATGCTCGCGCCCATGTAGAGACACGCCAACCCCCAACGCTCGGTTCGCAGCAGCGTCATGGCCTCGTGGCTGAACGTCGAGAACGTGGTGAACGACCCCAACACGCCGATCCCCAAGCCGTAGCGAGCCAGCGCCCGCCAGGTCGTGGAACCGCCCTCACCGGCCAGCCAGGCCATGAGCGCTCCGAGGCAGGCCGATCCGACGATGTTGACGAGCAGCGTGCCCCAGTGTGCCTCTCGGCCGCCTTGCGAGATGGCCGACGCCAGCAGAAGCCGCAGCGTGGATCCGGCCGCGCCCCCGGAGGCCACGGCGATCACCTGAATCCACACCGAGGCGGACGGCTCGGTCTGCAGCATGCCATCGACTCCATCGGAGGGCGCCGATGGCGGGCCTGGACACCCGATCAATCTGCGCAACTCGGGGAATGGTGGTAGTCTACCGGACGATCCAATCTGGTTGGGCAGGGTCGCGACTGGACACGATCTCGTGTACCATCCCCCAGTTCTGGCGGATCGACGTCGCGATTCTCGCGACGAGAGAGATGGGTGTATGTCCAACGTGCCACAAGCCTCTTCCGCGATCTCGTGCTCGTCCTCGCTTCCCGAGGCGCTCGCGGGACTGAGCGCACTCGGCGCGATCTGGAACTCCCTGACCGAGGACACGGGCGCGGTGGTGCTCGTGCTAGACCGCGATGGAGTGGTCCGCTGGCACAATCGTGTCGCCGCCGCCGCGCCGCCGTTTGCCGCGGCGCTCGAGCAATCCGCCACGCTCCGCCTGCATGACTTCATGGACGACGAGGTCGCCGACGAGCGTCTCGCCTGCGTTCGGCGGGCGCTCGACGCCGGCACGACCATCCCCATGGACGGTTGGTGCTGGGGCCAGCGACGCTGCACCACGCTGCGACCGATCCCCACGCTCGACGGCTCCCCGCCCTCGCTCGTGCTTAACACCTGCGTGCCGCGCTCAGCAAATGAGCCCGACGCAGAGACCGCGACACGGTTGCGTCAAGAGGATCGCGGCGTGATCGAGCAGCTCACGGATCGTGAGGTCGAGGTGCTCACCCTGATCGCACGCGGCATGACCACGCAACAGATCGCGGATGAGCTCGGACGCAGCGTCAAGACCGTCGAGTGGCACCGGCTGAGCCTGGGCAACAAGCTCAGCGTCACCAACCGCGTCGAACTCGCGCAGATCGCGATCCGATCTGGACTTGTTTGCGTCGACTAATCCACGCGCGCCCGGCCGCGGTGCCTTTCGGTCCCGCGCGCGCTTGGATATCGTTCCGGTGTCCATGCATCCGATCGACTGCGGAATCGCACGCGGCGTGACGCCGGCGAACGCTCCAGCTTGGCTTGACCCTTGGACCGTTCTGCTCGGCGTGGCGTTGGCCGCGCACGCGACCGCCGAGATCGTCCGCGATCAACCCGTGTTCGAGTACGAGCCGTTCGGACTGCAATCGGCGGTCGAGTTGCCTGCGGCCGAAGAACACGACGAGGGCGAGCCCGGTCTGCGGCTTGATTGGCCCGTAGCGCCCAGCCCCTCGCGAGGCGGCGTCCCGATCATCGAACCCAGCGGACAAGGCTCAACGTGGCTCGATCCGATCGAGCTGGACAAGGCGTACGAGGCGTCGCGGCTCGCCTCGCCCTCGCTCGGCGTCGGGCTGCCGCTCAACGATCACCTGCGATTCGGCGCCGCGGGTTGGCGGCGGTCGATCGATCCGGACTTGTCGTACTTCGCGCTCTCCGCCGAGGCCCAGCTCACCGGCCTGCACAACGCCGGGCTCTGGATCGGCTACGACGTGTACCGCGACTGGTTGCCCGACGAGCTGCCCGAGACCGAGCTCCCCAGAGAAGGCATGTTCGTCGAGTTTCGCATGAGCTTCTGACGCAGCCGGGCCCGTGCGCTCTTCAGGGTGCCGTGCGCATCAGGTCGACGAGCACATCGAGCCCGCGCTCGAGCTGGTCGGGGCTGGTCGCGTAGCTCAGTCGGATGTGCGTGTCGCGCTCCGAGAACACGCCGCCCGGAATCACCAGCAGCTCGCGCTCGATGCACCGCTCGATGAACACGCTCGCCGACACGCCCAAGCGCTCGGGCACCCTGGCGAAGGCGTAGAAGGCGCCGCCGGGCTTGGGCACGTCTGTCACGGCGCCCAAACGCTCGACCACGAGATCGCGCCGCGCCTGGTACTCGCGCACCGCGGGCGACATGTCGACATCGAACGCCGCGATGGCTCCCCACTGCAGCGGCTGCGGCGCGCAGACGTACGTGAACTGCTGCAACTTGGCCATCTGCTGGATCAACGCCTGCGGGCCGGCGCAGTAGCCCAGACGCCAGCCCGTCACGCCGTAGGTCTTGCCGAACCCGCGCACGAGCAGGACGTCCTCCTCGGCGCCTTCGAATCGCGCCGGCGTGGCGCACCGCGCCATGCCCGGGTCGCCCGTCGCGTGGTCCGTCGTTGCCTCGGAGTAGGCGAACTCGTCGTAGATCTCGTCGCTGATCAGCAGCACGCCCCGACGCCGGCAGAGGTCCAGCAGATCGGCGCACTCGTCGCCGTCGAGCGTCACGCCCGCTGGGTTCGAGGGCGAGCACACGAGCACCGCCTTGGTCCGCTCGGTGATGAGCGGCTCGACACGCTCGGCCGTCATCTTGAGATCGGGGTACGTGTCGCACAGCACCGCGCGAGCGCCTGTCAGCGTGCCCATGTGCGGATAGAGCGGGAAGTAGGGATCGGGGATCACGATCTCGTCGCCAGGGCCGAGGATCGCCAGCGCCGCGGCGACGAGGCCGCCCGTCGTGCCGCTCGTCGTGAGCACGCCCGTGGACTGGTCGCGGCCCACGGTCCAGCCGAGGTCGAGCGCGAGCCAGCGCGCGATGCGCTCGTTCAGCGCGGCGACACCCTGCGTGACGGTGTACCCGTTCTGCTCGGCGTTGATCGCGTCGATCGCCGCGCGCTTGATCGCGGGGTCCACCGGAAAGTCCGGCTGACCGATCGACAGATTGATGGGGTTCTCGAGGGACGCGCCGAGATCGAACACACGACGGATGCCAGAGGCGTCCATCGCGTTGGCGCGATCGCTGATGAGTCGGTCGATGTCCACAGGTCGCGGGGCCCGCGAGGCCGCGATTAGCGATCCACGCGCGTCTTGGGCAGGCCCAGCGGCTTGTCCTTGTCGGCCTCGAAGGACTTGTTGGCCTTCATCTTGGCGATGCGCTCGGCGCGCTTGAGCACGTTGCGCTTGCCGGACAGGCCGCCCTTGACCTTAAGAGAGTTGTCGATGCTCATCGCGTGCTCCGTTCCATGCCGTGCGCGGGCGTGATCGCCCGTTGTCTTACCCGTCGTGCTTCGTCCACTGGGGCCGATCGAAGTTGATCTGTCCCTCCGGACGCCCCAGCCACTCCCGCCCGAGGCGCTGGAGCCGGTCAGCGTGCCGCCGCCTTTCGGCGGTGGAGGCTGAGAATCGGCTCGAGGGCACCCCGTACAGCGAGTACAGGTCGAGGCGGTCTCGATTGTTCGCCGCGCGCCCGGCTCGATCAACACCCCCGCCGACCTCAGATGGCACCGCCACCGCCTGCACCTGGCGCCCGGCCAGAAACGCGATCACGGCCTCAGCCTGCCCTACGCCCACGCCGGACGCCAGCTTGAGGTAGTTCGACCCCACCTCACGCGGGTCGGTCGGCACCGGGCCAAGCGAGGTGAGGTAGACCCCCCCAGTCGCCCCGCCGCCGTCTCGAGCCCCGCCCGCGGCGGGTTCGCCCGCGCGACGATCTGCACTCCGCTCCGAGCCTTGATCCGAGACCCGAGTCGCCGAACCGCTGGATGGACGCTCGATCGGCCTGGGTTCCACGGGCGTGGGCTGGCTGGCCGATAGGGTGTCCGCGTAGCGCGACTCGGCCCGAGACTCGCCGTACAGCACGCCGAGCGACCAGACCACGATCACGAGCACCACCGCGCCAGCCGCGGCGCCGTAGACCCAGACCTTCGGCGCGCGAAACTCGCCCGCGAACCGCGTCGCCGCGGGCGTGGCGGCCCGAGCGGGGCGGTCGCGCGTGGGGGAGGGCTTGGGCTTCGGTGGCGGCGGCTGGCGCTCGACGCCCGAGGCCGCGCGCGCCTCCTGCCGCTCCTCCTCGAGCAGCTCGAACAGCGGTGTGTTCTGGCGTTGGGCCATGGCAGTCAAGAGTCTACGGCGCGCCCGGGTCCCGCATCCGCCGGGCTCCCGCCCAACCCCAGCGCGTCCCTATACTCCCGCTCCATGGCGATTCGCGACGAAGACATCAAGGTGCTCGAACCCCGGCCCATGAGCGTGCAGGAGAGTTTCTATCTCGCCGAGGCCTTCAAGGGCTTCGGAACCACGCTCCGCCACTTCTTCACGTCGTTCGGTCAGGGCAAGACCAGCCGTGCCCTGCAATACCCCGAGCAACGACGCGAGCACCTCCCCGTCGAGGAGGGCGGCCTCCACGCGGGCAACTTCCGGGCCTTCCACCGTCTGAACCGGGACGAAGAGGGCCGCGTCAAGTGCGTCGCGTGCATGATGTGCCCCACCATCTGCCCGGCGAACTGCATTCATATCGACGCCGCCGAGTCGCCCTGGGACGATCGAGAGAAGTACCCCGCCAAGTTCGAGATCGACGAGCTCCGCTGCATCTTCTGCGGCATGTGCGAAGAGGCCTGCCCGGTCGACGCCATCGAGCTCACCACCGAGTACGACTTCGTCGGCCGAACCCGCCAGGAAATGGTCTTCGACAAAGAGAAGCTCCTCCACGTCTACGACGTCACCATCGACAAGAAGCCGATGTGAACGGCCGATCGCGGCACGCCCGAACAGTGCCCCGCCTGTCTCCCTTTCCCAACTTGAAACCGCTCGCCTCCATTCGTCACGCTGCGCGATGTTTTCCACCTGTTTTGGTGGACATCCCTTGAACTGGGGTTTGGCATCAGTACCCTCTGAACGTCGGCGAGCAGTCGAGCGGTGGGTCTGTCTGTGTAAGGACCCCAGCATCGCGATCGCGCGGCTCCGCGGCCGGGTTCGAGTCCGGCGGCGCAGCGAGAAGTAAGGGACAGAAGACATGCGAGTTCTGTGTGTGACCGCGCCGGCGGCGGCGATCGGTGTGCTCGTGTCGGCGGCCAGCGGCCAGACCATCGCGAGCTTCGCGTACAACGCCCTCGACGGGCAATACACCTCCGCCAACGTCGGCAGCGAGTACGTCGCCCAGGCCTCGGCCGCCAACGGCGTCAACTCCAGCGGCAGCGTCGCCCGCCAGGACGGCCCCGGCGGCACCGCCTTCTTCGACCAGGGCTTCGTCGCCGACGCCGACGACTCCGACGTCGTGATCTCGCTCTCGGTCGATCCCATCAACGCGACCACCGCCAATGGCCTCGGCTCGCTCGCGATCACCGACATCAACGGCGACACCATCACCGCCGACATCGAGGGCACGTGGGTCACCCCCTTCGCCGGTAGCAACTTCATCTTCTACGACGGCATCTTCTCCAACGTCGCGTTCAACGACATGAACGTGCTCGATGGCTTCGAGGGCCAGTTCGGCAACACGCTCGGCGCCAACTTCCTCGAGGGCGACATCACCGGCAGCGTCTCGATCCAGTTCCTCGCGCCCGAGCCCGTGTTCTTCGGCAGCGACTTCACCGCTGTTGTCACCAACGCGATCGGCTCGTTCGAGCTCGTGCCGACCCCCGGCGTGCTCGCGGCCTTCGGCGGCGTGGCCCTCGTCGGTGCGAGGCGTCGTCGCTAACCCGCGACGACGTCCGACAGCTCATCGCACAAGTCCTTCGCGGCCCGCTCGACGGCCTGGTACCACGCCTCGCCGTCCTGCGGCGCCGCGTAGATCACCGATCGGCTCGCGGTCACGATGACGCCCGCGTCGTGGGCGCCCGCGGCGTTGGGGCGGCGCATGACGCGGATGTCGTCGGCCGTCCCGCCCTGGGCGCCGTAGCCGGGGACCAGGAACACCTGGTCCGGCATGATCGCGCGCAGGGCCGCGGCCTCGGACGACTGCGTCGCCCCCACCACCGCGCCGACGTCCGACAGCCCGCTCTCGGGATCGATCCACGCCTCGCCGAGGAACGTGGTGAGCGACGCGACATGCTGGGCGATCCCGCGCCCGCTCGTGAGCGCGGGGGTCTGCATCGGTGCCGAGCCGGGGTTCGACGTGCGGACGAGCACGAACACGCCCAGTTCTTCTTTGAGGTAGGGCTCGATCGTCTCGGGCCCGAGGTAGGGGCTGAGGGTGATGGCGTGCGCGCCGATGTTCGCGGCCGCGGCGGCGTAGTGCCGGGCGGAGACGCCGATGTCCCCTCTCTTGGCGTCGTAGATGACCACCAGGCCGAGGTCGCGGGCCCGCATGATCACCCGCTCCATCGCGGCGAACCCCGGCGAGCCATACCGCTCGAAGCAGGCCGACTGCACCTTCACCGCCGGCACGTGGGCGACGACCGCGTGCAGCACCTCGGTCGAGAAGGCCTCCAGGGCCCGCGCGGGGTCGAGGCGATCGATGCCTTCGGGGAGTCGATCGAGCACCGGATCGAGCCCCACACACGCGGGCGAGCCCTTGGTCTGGATCGCGCGAACGAGCGCGGGCGCAAAGACGGCGGTCATGTCGCGAGCGTAGCGTTCCCGTGATGCAAGACCGCCCCGTGAAGATCGACCTCGAACGCGACAAGGGCCTGCTCATCGAGTGGGCCGACGAGACCACGTCGTACTACACCATCCCGTACCTGCGCAAGATGTCGCCCTCGGCCGACATGCGCCAGCTTCGCGAGGAGATGAATCAGAACCCGCTGGCCATCCTGCCGGCTGGCTCCGGCTCTGGCCCACTCACCGCGACCAAGGCCGAGCTCGTCGGCAACTACGCGATCAAGATCGAGTTCAGCGACGGGCACAGCACAGGCATCTTCTCGTGGGCGTACTTGCGAGAGATCGATCCCGAGATGAACGCACGACAGGGTGATGCGCCGTAGGGGTATCGTGGCCGGATGGGCGCGAGCGACCCCCAACTCACCACGCCGCTACGAGACGTGCCCGGCATCGGGCCCGCGCGGGCCGAGGCGCTCGCGCGGCTCGGGCTGACCAACGTCGGCCGCTTGATCGCGCACCTGCCCAGCCGGCACGAGTGGCTCGAGGCCGAGGCGCGCCTCGCCGACTTGGAGCCGGAGACCAACGTGTCGTTCGTGGGCGAGGTCACGTCGTGCCGCCCGGTGGGGTACGGACGCCCGCGGTTCGAGGCCGTGGTGATGGACGAGACCGGGCGAGCCGAGCTCGTCTGGTTCAACATGCCCTGGTTGCGTGGCAAGATCATGCCGGGGCTGCACCTGCGCGTGCAGGGGCGCGCCAAGTCGCGGGCGGGCACGATCCAGGTCGCCAACCCGAGATGGTCGATCGTCGAGCCAGAGGAGGGCGACGCGCCCGCACGCGAGCGCACGCTTCGCGCCGTCTATCCCGCGGGCGACGGCGTGAGCTCCAAGGACATCGCCGAGGCGATCGAGTGTGTGCTCCCATGGGCACCGGTCCAGATCGACGAGCATCTGCCCGACGCGTATCGCCTCGAGAAGGCGATGCCGACGCTGCCCGAGGCGTACCGCATGCAGCACGCGCCGGCGAGCGACACCGAGGTGGACGAGAGTCGTCGACGGCTCGCGTTCGATGAGCTGCTGCTTTTGCAGCTGGGCGTGCACATGAAGCGGGCCGAACGCCGTGCGACCCTGCGGGCTCCCGCGCTCAAGCACGGCGACGCGATCGACGCGCACATTCGCGAGCGCTTGCCGTACACGCTTACGCCCGCGCAGGACAAGGTCGTCCAGG